>CALFUE010000131.1 GCA_937916345.1 uncultured bacterium | reverse complement strand
TCCGGATTTTGATAAAATCTCCCTCGGCCACCGCCGCAAACGGATCAAATTCCTTTTGCATCTCTTTTAGATACATGGCATTGTAAAAGTTTCCGATGGCGTAGGTTGGGAAATAGCCGAAGTTTTCTGTCCAGTGATTGTCCTGCAGTGCGCCCTCCGCATCATTTTTAGGCACCACTCCCAAATACTCCCTGTACTTTTCATTCCAAAGTTTTGGCACATCCTTTGCCGAAACGGTTCCGTTGACCAGTTCTTTTTCGATCTCGTACCGGATGACAATATGCAGTGTATAGGTCACCTCATCCGCATCCATCCGGATCAGAGAAGGCTCTGCCAGATTTACGCCAAGGTACAGCTCCTCCTCGCTCACATCCTTCATGACCTGCGGGAAGATCTCACAGACCTTTGGATAGATCAGATGAATAAACGCCCGTGAACGCCCCAGAATATTTTCATAGAACCTGGAGATGGTTTCATGCTGCCCCATGGTCTTGTTTCCTGTAATATGATACTCATGGTCTTTTGCTGGCTGATTCTGGTCAAAGAGGGAATGACCGCATTCGTGGATCACGGAGTATATGTTCGAGGTGAAACTTTGTGGATCAAAATATGTGGTCAATCGCACATCCTTCGGTCCTATACAATCTGAGAAAGGATGAACAGACATTCCCCAGGTGCCGCGGCTGCGATCAAAGCATAGAAGATCCAAAAGGTACTCCGTCATTTGGCGTTGTTGTTCATCCGTCACTTCTATGGATAAAAAATCTCTGCGTGCTCCGGCAGATCTCTCGAGTGCCTTTGGAAGAAGCTTCTGCAAAGCAGGAATGCTCTCGGAGAATAGCCGATCCATGACCTCAACAGTCAGACCCGGTTCATAGTCATCGAGCATCCGGTCATACAGCCCTTCCGGGAAAATGGCATCCGGCACATATAATGAGACCCGCTGCTTTTCTGCTTTGATTCGCTTCGCCAGAGCCTCCTGAAAAAATTTGTAGTCTTTCTTTTCTCTGGCTTCCAGCCATGCAGTATAAGCCTTATGGTTCACCTCGTCAAAATGGCGGAACTGTTCTGCAGACATGTTTCGCTCCTTAAGCTGCTTTTTGTGCAGCGTCTCTAAGAGCACACGATTCCCCGGTCGAAACTGCATCCGTTCCGGGTACAGGCTGGTTACAAGTTCCGAAAAGCGCTCCTGTTTTCGGATGCGATAAGCCTCCTCGGAAAGAAGTGTTATCACATCCCCTGCATCGTCTGTGCCTTCTGGCGGGCACACGGTCTGCATATCATACTCCATCACTCTTACAGCGTGCAAAAACTTTTCTTCCTGCGCCAGAAGAGCGTGGAGTTCTTCCAATTCCGGTTCAAACATAACTATTCCCCCTTTTATCCGGTTTCCGCCCGAAGCGAGATGTCCCGCAGCAGATAGTAGATATCCTCATACTGCTTTTTCCGTTCTTCCTTCAGAAGCTTCTCCATATCCCGTTTCACAGCCTCATCCTGAAAAAGCTCCAAAAGCCATGCAGCGTAGCGTGTACCGCTGCCCTCGGAAAGCTCCCCCATGAATTCGTCCACGGTTTTCCCCTTGTTATAGCTTCGTCCTACAGTGTCCGTGGCCGCGTCCAGACAGTCTGCACAAAGCACCAGATCGATTACGCCCTTGACCGGACTTTCTATGGTCTTAAAATCCTCGGGATACCCCCGGGAATCGTCATGCCAGCGATGATGACCCAACGCCACATCCGCATAGGCCCTGGTGGAAAGGTGGCGCGTCAGCAGATCATAGCCTGTCTTTGGATGTGTTTTAATCAGATCAAACTCTGTATCCATAAGCCGGCGGCCATAGATAAAAACGGTATCGATGATGCTGAGTTTGCCGCAGTCATGGCAGAGCGCCGCATGATAGGCAAACTCTGTGATTTCCTTCTGTTTTAATTGAACCTCCCCGGCGGACTTTGTATCCAGAACACCCATCAGTTTCTCCGGCATCAGCCGTACCAGATGCGTACACAGGCATTCCGTGATCTTTGCCACCATCTGTGTATGCACATAGGTGGGCGGATGCAGTGCCGCAAAACTTTGCAGCATCATTTCCTCAAAGGTCATGCCTTCCGGAATTTCCACAAAGTTGTCAATGATTTTGTAAAAGTAGTCTACAAACTCGATCATACTGCCGTTATTCGGCATATAGAACGCATAAGACAGGCAATTCTGATACAAACTGTACAGCCACTTCCTTTCCTTTGCTGTTATATGCTCCGGCTCGACCAATGCAATCATTTCCACCGGAACACACATATTTGTATAATATTCTCCGGAGCCATAGCTATGCACGCCACGGTTATCATAGATCTTCAAAAGCTTTTCAAAGTATTCCTCCCGGGTCATCCGACCCGCGAGATAACTGTTTCTGGCAAACGCGAGATCCACAATCGCCCTGTCCTCGGTCTCGGAGAGTTCTTCCTCGATATATTTTTCGTTTTCCTCCCAGAAATCCATCATTTCCAGTGTCCGCTGATAGAGCAGCTCCAACTGTTCCCTGCAAAATCCTGCCGCATTATTATTTTCCGTGGCCAGCACATAATACTGAAACAACCGAAACATATAGTAGATCCAGTCAAAATCCTCACCCACAGCGTTCCTGTAAAAGGGATCATGGGCTGTCCGGTACAGCTCCTCCAGCTGGGTGATCTGCTGCTTGTTTTTCTCTGCGTCCCCATAGGCTCCGTCATAGAACGAAACACTATATCGGACATTTGTCAGGATCATTTCCCGTAGTTCGATATCCTTCACCTGCAAAAATGCGTCTTTGTCCAGATACTTCATGAAAGTCCTTCCAATAGCGAATCCCTTGCTGCGATAATGTTCCGAGATGTTCGGATAGGAATGGATCCGGTTTGTCATGGCCATCAGCTCATAGCAGATCTCGATCTGGCTGTCCAGCTGACAGATCCAGCCCTCAAAATCTTTACTTTTCCCGGCATCCGAAGTCAGCCTTTCAGAGATCATGGCTGCGATGGAAAGATCCAGGTTTTCACAGTTTTCCGCATTTATCAGGTTCGAGGAAAAATCATTCAGATTTTTCTTGTCCTCATCGTCGATGGCTTCCTCTGAGTTTAAGATTGGAAACAGCCTGGTGTCCAGAAACCTCCGGTTTTCCGTAGCCAATTCTCCGATCCGGATAAAGTTGGAGCGAAGACGTTCGCGGTATTCGTCAGCATCATTGATATCGGAAAGCGAAGGGGTGGAAAGCGCCCGAATTTCCGATATCCGCTTGATATAAGCCTCATACTCTCTTTTGTCCCACATGGTAATCGTCCCCTTTTTATGAATAACGGGTCATTGTCTCAGACCCGGGGGCAAAATACCTCTTGACCCCGACATCATTATATCAGGTTTAGTTATTGATGTCTAATTCTTTTGACAGGTAAATCATGTATGAGGCTGTTGCTGATAAATTGGAATAATTGACATTCAGAACCCTGGGTAGTAATATATGATACAAGGCACATTGCACACAACGTGTGCGTGCTGCGTATCATGGTCGGGGGCAAAATACCTTTTGACCATCGCATCATTGTATCTTTATATAAAGAAAAGTTATGAAAAAGCTGCTTTATTATCTAAGTGCAGGTGTTCTCTACTCCGGAGGAGAGAAGACCGTCAGAAAGCTCCGCTGTGTGATGGATGTCTTTTCTGAAAACAAAAACAATATAGAAGTATGCTGGTACATCGATCCGTATATGGATGAGTTCCTCACACATGTGAGCAGGGATGTCCGGCGGGAAATGGAACAGATCTTTGACACCTGTGAAATATCAGTGGTAAAGACCAACCTTCCCGTCGACACGAAGGATCACGAGCCCTACCCCCATGTCCGACCAAAGCTTACCGATACGGAGCGGGAGCTTATCGATACCTGCGACGCGTACTACGGCGACGGCAGCTTCATAGCGCAGTGCTTTCGCGAGGCGGGAAAGCCTGTCATGCTTCAGAATATCGATATCGTAGATTAAATTATGGAACCTCTTTTGCATTTTGACGACGAATGGTTTTATGATGAGGTGCGCTGCGGCTACTATGTCGATTCGCTGCGCAAGTGTTCTTGGGCTGCCCAGCTCGAGGTCGCAAAGGAGGTTGAGCGCGTCGCGGAATCCTGCGGGTTGAGGCTTTTTGCGGACTGCGGCACACTGCTTGGCGCTGTCCGTCACGAGGGTTTTATACCCTGGGATGACGATGTGGATTTCTGCATGCTGCGGGATGATTACGAGTGGTTTGTGAGCAACTGCTTATCCATGCTGCCCGAGGGCTACACCGCAAAGGATTACCGTACACCGGGTTTTGGCGAGCTGCTCCTTCGGATCTCAAACGGAGAGCGCTATCGAAATGATCCAGGGTGGCTCCGCAAATACCATGGCTTTCCTTATCCCACCGGTATTGATATATTCGTGCTGGATTATCTCTCCAGGGATTCCGGGCAGGAATACATCAGAAAAAATCTGGCGAAATTCGTCATTGACTGCGCGAAGAGACCGGATCTGGACAATAATATTTCGGATGACACAGCGATGGAACTGGCGCGTGTTTTGGAACTCACCGGTGCGAGCATAGATATGAATGCCCCGTTAAAGCCTCAGATCATGGAGCTCGGTGTCGGACTCTTCAAGATATACCGGCGCTCGGAAGCTGATCAGGTGGCACTCATGCCCTTTTGGATCGATCATGACAACCATGTCTATGACATCGCACTGTTTGACGATACTCTGCGGATGCCTTTCGAAAATACCACGCTGCTTTGCCCCGCGGGATACGAGGAAGTGCTGAAAATAGAATACGGCGATTTTATCAGGCTTGAGCATGGCGGAGGCAGCCACGATTTTCCGAATTACGCAGGGATGGAGCGAATAGTCGAGAGCGGTATGCCGAATTCGCGTCTCCCTTATAAATATTATTTTGAAGAAAGCGATATCGCTGATTTCGAAGACAGAAAATATATGAATAAAAATGTTAAGGAGCAGGCCTTAAACTTTATCCCGTTGCTTAAGGAAGCTCATTCAGAGGCGAGGAGCCGTATCGAAAACACGGCTCAGGTCAGAAATCTGCTGGCGGACTGCCAGGACGCGGCCATAAGCCTCGGCAATCTCATAGAGGAATCCGAGGGTGAGGGCTTTATCACCGTAAAATATCTGGAGGATTACTGCGAGCTTCTTTTTCACGCCTCGGAGGATGAGGGTGATGAGAGGTTAAGCGCCTTTGACAGTCTCGATTCGCAGCTTGAAACAATTGAAAACAGTGTCAGAAATGACATTCAGATAAAAAAAGAGGTCGTCTTTTTGCCCTACAAGGCCGCTATGTGGGATTCATTGGAGAGTGTTTGGAAGAGGATGAAGGATGACCCTTCAGTGGACACCTTCGTGATCCCTATTCCCTACTATGACAAAAATCCCGACGGATCCCTGCGTACCATGCATCTGGAGGCGGATTGCTATCCCGACTATGTCGAGGTGACGGATTTTCGGAAATATGATTTCGCGGGTCGCCATCCGGACGAGATATATATTCACAATCCCTATGATGACTGCAATTATGTCACCAGTGTTCATCCTGCCTTCTATTCAAAGGAATTAAAGAAATATACAGATAAGCTGGTTTACATCCCGTACTTTGTGCTGGATGAGATCGATCCGGACAACAGGTGCGCGGTGGAGTCAATGTCCCATTTTGTTACTGTTCCGGGAGTAGTGAACGCGGATGAGACCATAGTCCAGTCCGGGAAAATGCGTCAGTGCTATATCAACGCCCTCACTAAAATGGCGGGGGAGGAGACCCGTCACATCTGGGAGGAAAAGATAAAGGCGGGCACCTCGCCAAAGCTGGAGAGGCTCCTTTCCACAAAGGAGGTGGAGCTTCCTGAGAAATGGAAAAAGGTGGTGATGAAGCCTGACGGACAGAGAAAAAAGATAGTGCTCTACAACACTTCTGTCAGCGCTCTGCTGACTCACGATGAAAAGATGCTTGAAAAGATAAGAAGCGTCTTTCAGGTGTTCCGCGAGAATGCTGATCAGGTGGCTCTGCTCTGGCGCCCCCATCCCCTCATAGCGGCGACGATGGAGTCCATGAGACCCCTTCTTTTTGAGGAGTACCAAAAGATCGTCGAAGACTACAAGAAAGAAGATTTCGGGATATACGACGACTCTCCTGATGTGGATCGAGCCCTGGCGCTTGCCGACGCCTATTATGGAGACCCCAGCTCCCTGGTTACCATGGCCCGGGCGGTGAAGATACCTATAATGATCCAGAATCCGGACATAATCTGAGCACTGTTGCAATAAGCGGGTATTTGTTGTAAAATTCAGTTTCGGCGTATTTGGCTGTTTTGACTTTCTATGGAGGAGGAACCTGACAATGCTTGCGGTCAGCCATGTAACAAAGAACTATGGCAAAGTAACTGCCTGTGACGATGTCACATTTACACTGGGAGACGGAGAGGTCACTATTCTTTTGGGACCAAACGGTGCGGGGAAAAGCACCATCATGAAATCTATAATCGGGTTCCTCAAATATCAGGGTGTCATCTCGGTCGACGGTATCGATAACAAGACCCCGGAGGCCAGAAGGATACTGGGCTTCGTCCCCGAGATGCCCTCGCTCTATCCGAATCTCACCGTATACGAACACATGGAATTTCTCGCCAGAGCCTACAAGCTGAAGGGTTACAAGGACAGGATAAATGAACTTCTGGACACCTTTGAGCTGACCGACAAAAGGAAAAAATTCGGCGATGAGCTCTCCAAGGGAATGCAGCAGAAATTAAATCTTTGCATGGGACTCCTTCCCCAGCCGAAGGTACTGATGCTGGACGAGCCCATGATAGGTCTGGATCCGGCAGCCATCAAGGCTTTGAAGGACATCATAATGCGCATGCACGAAGAGGGCAGGACTCTCCTTATTTCCACGCATATCATCGACAGCGTGGACATGCTCTGGGATCGCACCCTTATCATGCAAAAGGGCGCCTTAAAGATAGATATCACAAAGCAGCAGCTCGACGAGCGCGGAGAATCTTTGGAGGATCTGTTCTTTGAGATCACAGGAGGGCAGGGAGAATGAGACTGTTCGCTTACTACGCTCTCCACAGCTTCCTGGGGATCTTTCGAAAGCTGATGAAGACCTGGGTTTTGATTTTTGTGGTCGTATGTATGCTTATAGGAGGAGGGATCGGTTTTTTGGGAGAGACTCTCAGTAAGCAGGAAGCAGATGCTCCCACGGTGGAGCAGATCGTGGAGGAAAAAGACACGGAGCCTCCGGAGGAAATTGACATTGCTCCCTTTCATCTGAGTGACTACGGTATTGAACCCGGGAGTTTGGAGTTTCTTGAGCTTGTTTCCGGTCTGGTGATAATAGTGCTGTTTGTTTTTGATATAGTGAGCGCGGAAAAAAATGCCAGCAGGATATTTAATCCTGCGGATGTCCATGCTCTGTTTTCATCACCGATGAGGCCCCAGTCTGTACTGATGTTCCGCGTCACCATGCAGATGGCGCTGGCTCTCTTTTTGACTGTATATTTTTTTATTGAGATACCCTTGCTTTGCGATCTCTTCAATCTGCAGGCGGCAGACGCGATCTTTATGATAATCGCGTGGGGTCTGTCCTTTCTTTTCGCAAAGCTGCTTCAGGTGTATCTGTATCTCATCTACTCGGATCATCCGGGTGTAAAAAAGATCATTTCCTACTCTCTCTATGGAGTGTTCATCGTCATTGCAGTGGCGTTCCTCGTTTATTATAAGAGCAGCGGACTGCTGATCGGCGAGGCGGCGGTAAACTTTTTCGCAAGTAACGTATCGAGGTTTATCCCTGTATGGGGTCAGCTGAAGGCGCTGGTCATATACTCTGCTACGGGGAATATCGGCGCCATTTGCATCTCTTTGGTATGTGTCGCTGTTTTTCTGATGATCCTGGTTTTTGCAATCTCGCGCACAAAGGGAGATTATTACGAGGATGCAATGATGCGCTCCGAGGAGCTGGCTGAGGCGATAAGGAAGGCGCAGGAGAGCAAGGGGATAGTCGCCGGCACGAAAAGGAAGGATTACGCGGACAAACTCATCAGAAATGAGTTTAACAAGGGCTTTGGCGCGAATGTATTCTATTACAAGGCTATGTATAATCGCAGGAGATTCGCTGCCTTTGGTGTTCTGACAAAGACGACTGTCACATATCTGGCGGTTTCTTTCCTGGTATCTCTGGCGGCAATCCATTTCTTTGACACGAAGGATTTCATGGTGACGGTGTTTGCACTGGCTGTATTCGTGTTCTACCGCAGCCTCGGAAATCCGCTGGCCGCCGACACTTCCACGGACTACTTCAGGATGATACCCGAGTCCTCCTGCGCAAAGCTGTTTTATTCACTGCTGGGAGGCACCGCAAACTGCGCGCTGGATCTGATTCCTGCGTATATCATCGGGGCGGTGATCATGGAGGCGGATCCTGTCATGGCTGTATCGATGTTTCTTATGCTGATCACTCTGGATCTCTACGCCACCACCGTGGGAACCTTTATCAATCTCTCTGTTCCTGTGCAGGCGGGAAAGATGCTGAAGCAGATGGTACAGGTAATGTTCATATACTTTGGCCTCATCCCTGATGCGGTGATAGTCGTCATAGGCGTGACAGTCGGTTGGAGTATGTTCTTCGTGCTCCTGTGCTGTGCGGTAAATATTGCGATAGCAGCGATCTTTTGGGTTCTGGCTGCCCGGTTCACGAGTTAGATATGAAACAGAATAAGGCCAAGAGAAACAGGACGATCGATTTCTCCATCGAGGAGGCCGGGGAATTTCTCGCCGGATGTACACGGGAGGAGGAACTGAAAGATGGCGTCCTCCCGCAGGATTGTGTTATAATCGGTGACTGTCTGACCACCATACCGCGATTGCCAAAGGCTTTCGCGGATCTTGTCATAGTTGATCCTCCTTACAATCTCTCAAAAAATTATCACGGAAAAAAATTCAGTAAAAAAAGCAGGAACGCTTACAGTGAGTACACCCGGGAATGGCTCAACGCCCTGATCCCCGTGCTGAAACCTACCAGCAGCATCTATGTCTGCAGTGACTGGGAGAGCAGCATGGTGATAGGCGATATTTTAAGCGAATATTTCATATTAAGGAATCGTATCACCTGGCAGAGGGAGCGGGGCAGGGGTGCCAGAGCGAACTGGAAGAATTCGATGGAGGATATCTGGTTTGCCACGGTTTCAGACGATTATCATTTCGACCTGGACGCGGTAAAGATCAGAAAGAGGGTCATAGCGCCCTATCGCGTGGACGGTGAGCCGAAGGGCTGGGAAGAGACCGATGATGGATTGTTTCGGGATACCTGTCCCATGAATTTCTGGGACGACATATCCGTGCCTTTCTGGTCCATGGCGGAGAATACCGATCATCCTACTCAAAAGCCCGAAAAGCTGTACGCGAAGCTCATCCTGGCCAGCTCCGGACCCGGAGATATAGTATTCGATCCCTTTGCCGGCTCCGGCACCGCAGCTGTCACGGCGAGAAAGCTGGGCAGGCGCTTTGTCACCATCGAGCGGAATGAGCTCTACTGCGCATGGACCGGGAAACGCCTCATGGATATAGAGAAGGATCCCAGGATACAGGGCTATGAGGATGGGGTTTTTTGGGAACGCAATACGAAGTTTCTCCAGCAGAAGAAGAGAAAGAAAATCTAAATTGACAATACAAACTTTATGATGGTATAATGTTTTAGTTTTTTGCGGTTTGAAAAGAGGTCAAAATGAATTTTTTTAAGAGACATCTTGCAATTCTTGCTTGTATAATCGTTTGTTTTACCATGGCAGGCTGTGGTGAAAAAAAGAGTGAACCGACGATAAAGGTCATAGACGCAGAACTGACTGAAGAGGAGTATGCCTTCGGAGTGGATAAGGATGACACGGAGCTTCTGGCTTTGGTGAACAAGTTCATAGGTTCTGTCAAAAATGACGGCACACTCGATGAGATATGCAATCATTACTTCGGCGATGGGATAGCCTCCGCCGTTGCCCCGGCAGAGTACGATGCGGGAAGGGATCAGCTCATTGTAGCCACCAATGCGGAGTTTGAGCCCTTTGAGTATACCGTGGGTGATAAATATTCGGGCATTGACATGGAACTGGCCGCAAAGCTCGCGTCATATCTGGACAGGGAGCTGGTCATCGTGAATATGGATTTTGACGATGTATGCGAGTCCGTGTCGAGACACGAGTGCGATATTGCCATAGCCGGTCTCACAAAGAGCGAAGCCCGGGAAAAGTTTGTCACATTCTCGGATTCCTATTACAACGCATCCCAAAAGCTCCTTGCGATGTCAGATGACACACGGTTTGACGGGGCAACTGATGCCATTGAGGTGGAGGAACTGCTTCGAGGCCTCGATGAGAGTGTCCGTGTGGGCGTTCAGGAAGGTACTACCGGACAGTACTACTGTGAGGGTGATGAGGATTGGGGATTTGAAGGATTGCCCGTCACCTGCGTGCATTACCCCGACGCCGTATCCGCTGCTGAGGATATGATAAAGGGCAGTATAGATTATGTTATAATTGATTCGGCTCCGGCAAAGAGTATCGCCGGGAGCGTGAAATAAGATTTGGGAGTATTATTTATTATGGAAGGAACAATAGAGATCAGATGGCACGGCAGAGGCGGACAGGGCGCAAAGACCGCCGCACTCCTTCTCGCCGATGTGGCATTCAAGACGGGAGCTTATGTACAGGGTTTTCCTGAGTACGGACCGGAGCGCATGGGCGCGCCTATTACCGCGTATAACCGTCTGTCGGATCATCTCATCCGCATACATTCAAACATATACGACCCGGATCTGGTGATGGTGCTGGACGAGACGCTCCTATTCGCCGTGGACGTAACCGCGGGGCTGAAAACGGAAGGCACCATCGTCATAAACACAAAGCAGACGGCAGACGAGGTCCGCGGCAGTCTGAATGGCTATGAGGGAAAGGTGCTTGCATTTGACGCCTGCAAGATCTCTATAGATACTCTGGGAAAGAATTTCCCGAATTCTCCCATGCTCGCGGCGGCGGTGGCTGTGACGGGAGTTATGGACAGATACAGATTTCTGGAGGAGATGAAGGCATCCTATCAACATAAATTCGCGAGAAAGCCTGAGGTGATTGAGGGAAACATGAAGGCCCTGGAGATCTCCTACGATACTATTGCAAAATTGATGGAGCAGAGGTAATGAGAACAGATGTAAGCAAGATAAATGAGAGATCGTCACATACCGGGCTGACAGAGGGGCTCATGGTATTTGCCGGCGGCACCGCGGAGCAGTTCCCCACGGGTGAGTGGCGTACCATGACTCCGGTGATCGACTGGGTAAAGTGCAAGCAGTGCCTGCTTTGTGCTCCGGTGTGCCCCGATTCCAGCATTCCCGTTGAAGACGGAAAGAGGGGAGAGTTCGATCTGGATCATTGTAAGGGCTGCGGAATATGTGTAAAGTCATGTCCCTTCGATGCTATAGTGATGAAGGAGGGCAGATGATATGTCCATCAGAGACAGAATGAGCGGAAACGAGGCAGTTTCCTATGCGATCAGACAGGTAAACCCCGATGTGTTCCCGGCGTTTCCTATAACGCCGTCCACAGAGATACCGCAGATGGTGTCCGCTTACATATCAAACGGAGAGATGGACACGGAATTCATCCCTGTGGAGTCCGAGCACTCATCCATGTCGGCGACCATAGGCGCAGCAGCGGCGGGAGCAAGGGCGATGACGGCAACCAGCTCCGCTGGACTCGCGCTCATGTGGGAGGAGCTGCTCCTGGCGGCGTCAAACAGGATGCCATGTGTCCTTGCTCTTGTAAATCGTACTCTTTCCGGTCCCATCAATATAAACTGCGATCACTCTGACGGAATGGGCGCGAGAGATACTGGATGGATACAGATATATGCCGAGAACAACCAGGAGGCTTATGATAATTATCTTCAGGCATTCCCCATCGCCGAGGATGAGCGGGTGCATCTGCCCGTGATGATCTGCCAGGACGGCTTCATCACCAGTCACGCCGTGGAAAATATCGAGCTTTTGGATGACGCGGTGGTAAGGGATTTCGTGGGAGAATATCATCCGGAGGAATATTTGCTGAATCCCGGAAAACCCATCGCCGTCGGACCTTATGCCGTATCGAATTACGGCATGGAGGCAAGGAAGAATCAGGCGATCGCCATGGAGCGCTCCGCGGAGGTAATACTCGGGGTGGCAAAGCGCTTTGAAAAGATATCCGGCCGTTCCTACGGATTTTTCGAGGAATACAGGACCGGGGACGCCGATGTCGTCATGGTGATCATGGGCTCGGCAGCGGGTACCGCAAAGGCAGCCTGCGATATGCTCCGCGGAAGAGGAAGAAAGGCAGGTGTCTTAAAGCTTCGCGTGTTCAGACCCTTCCCGGGAAGGGAGATAGCAGAGGCTCTCTCACACTGCAGGGCGGTGGCGATACTCGACCGCACCGAAAGCTACAACGCCAACGGAGGACCGCTCGGATGTGAGATCATGGCGGCAATGTACAAAAAAAAGCTGAGAGTCGAGGCTACCAACTATATCTACGGCCTGGCCGGCCGCGATTTCACGGTGGAGGACGCGGCAGCCGTGTTTGAGGAGCAGTTTGACTGCATCGAGAACGGAAAAGAATTAGAGCAATACAGATATATAGGTTTGAGGTGAAAAGATGGCAGAGTACGATCTGAAAAGTATGATGAACAGGCCGGAGAGGCTTACTCCGGGGCACAGACTCTGTGCGGGCTGCGGCGCTCCGATAGCCATTCGCGCCGTCCTGCGCGCCATTCACCCGGGCGATCACGCAGTCATAGGCAACGCCACGGGCTGCGTGGAGGTTTCCACCTTTACTTATCCGTATACAGCCTGGACGGACAGTTACATTCACAATGCCTTCGAGAATGCAGGTGCCACTCTCTCCGGAGTGGAGACGGCGTATCGGGCGTTAAAGAAGAGGGGCAGGCTGCCTGAGGATGAAAATTTCAAGTTTATTACATTCGGCGGAGACGGCGGAACCTACGATATCGGATTTCAGTCGCTCTCCGGCGCCATGGAGAGAAATCATGATATGGTGTATGTGTGCTACGATAACGGGGCATACATGAATACCGGAATACAGCGGTCTTCTGCCACGCCTATGTACGCTGATACCACAACTACTCCCGTCGGAAAGAAATCTGTGGGAAAGCCCCAGAATAGAAAGGAGCTTTCCGCCATCATAGCAGAGCACGATGTGCCCTATGTGGCGCAAACTACATTTACCAGAGATTTCAGGGATATTCACAGAAAATCGGAAAAGGCCATCTACACCGAGGGAGCGGCATTCCTCAATGTCATGGCGCCCTGCCCCAGAGGCTGGCGTTATGAGACGGACGAGATCATGGAAGTCTGCCGATTGGGTGTGGAGACCTGCTACTGGCCTCTCTTTGAGGTAGATCACGGTCGTTGGATACTGAATTATGAGCCCAGGAAAAAACTTCCTATCGAGGATTTCCTCATCAAACAGGGACGCTTCAAGCATTTGTTCAAGCCGGAGAACGAACATCTCATTGCCGGGTTTCAGGCTGAGGTGGATCGCAGATGGAATAATGTGCTCGCACGCTGTGAGTAATGGTGCTGTCAAAACCTCGTGAGCCTTTTGACAAAAGAGTCCGAAAAGGATATAGTAGAGACATTCGAGTCAGTAAAATAACATCTTTGCGGGGGTGATCAAATGCTGTATGCACTCAGCGATATTCATGGATCCTTAAATGAGCTTTACCGTGTTATGGCGCATGTTGAGCTCACGGGAGACGGACGGCTGGTACTGCTGGGTGATTACATCGATTACGGTGAGAGATCCGGTCAGGTGCTGAGGTTTATCTATGAGCTTCAGCATGAGCATGGCGCGGATCATGTTATCGCCTTAAAGGGAGACCACGAATACGCATTTGTCTCCTGGCTCAACGGAGATTCCCCGGATTGGTTTGCAGACGACAGGGACAGCGGGTTTATCACCTTAAAGACGCTCCTTTCCGAATATCAGACGGAGACCATCTCAAAGCTTGCCGGGAAGGATATGGAGAAAGCCTCCGGCGAGGCCAGGATTATGCTTGATTATGAGAACAGGCGGCTGATGGACTGGCTGAAAGCCCTTCCACTCTTTTTTGAGACGGAGGATCTCATTTTTGCCCACGCGGGTATAGATGAGGAAGCCGAGGATGAGTGGAAATGGGGCACACTGGACGAGACTTTTGTGTCCAAATATCCGCCGTCCAGGGGGAGTTTCCTAAAAACCATAGTGGCGGGGCATAACGCGACCAGCGGGGAATTTCTCCACGCGGATCCCGAAAATCACGGCGTATTCTATGACGGTGCCAGTCACTTCTATATAGACGGCAGTGTATATAGGGAAGGCGGCTGCCTCAATCTTTTAATGTTTCACGAGAACGCGAAGCGCTTCTACTGCCTTGACGCTTCTGGAAATATCTCGGAAATCAAAATTTTTTCTTGACATTTATAAATTTCCTTTATATAATCGTCCAGTATGCGCGTAAGAGGGGTTTTTGACCCTCGCATTATTATTATGCGCAAATTCGCGAAGAAAGGAGGACAAGGATATGCCAACATTTAACCAGCTCGTCAGAAAGGGAAGACAGACCTCTGTAAAGAAGTCTACGGCACCCGCACTCCAGAGAAGCTTCAATTCGCTGAAGAAGCGCTCCGTAGCTGCTCCCTCTCCCCAGAAGAGAGGCGTGTGCACAGCGGTAAAGACCGCCACTCCCAAGAAACCGAATTCAGCCCTGAGAAAGATCGCCAGAGTACGTCTGTCGAACGGTATCGAAGTAACCAGCTACATCCCCGGTGAAGGTCACAACCTTCAGGAGCATAGTGTGGTACTTATCCGCGGAGGCCGTGTAAAGGATCTGCCCGGTACCAGATACCATATTATCAGAGGAACACTTGATACAGCCGGTGTCGCGAACCGTAAGCAGGCAAGATCTAAGTACGGCGCAAAGAGACCAAAGGCTTCCAAGTAAAGAAAAAAGTACCACATTAAACGGTTAGTGTTGAAAGTATCTTTGTCTTGATCTATAGACAAAAAGAATTTCAGACACGTACACATCATTGTGAGTACCGACGATCTAACAATGTAATTTGGTTAAGGAGGGAAGAATCGTGCCACGTAAAGGACATGCAGCTAAGAGAGAGGTATTACCGGATCCGATTTACGGCGATGTAGTGGTGACCAAGCTCATCAACAACATCATGCTTGATGGCAAGAAGGGTATCGCGCAGAAGATCGTATACGGCGCCTTCGAGAGAGTCGAAGAAGAGTCCGGAAAGCCCGCTCTTGAAGTTTTCGAAGAAGCAATGAATAACATTATGCCCGTCCTGGAGGTAAAGGCAAGGCGTATCGGCGGAGCCACATATCAGGTTCCCATCGAGGTTCGCCCTGATCGCCGTCAGGCATTGGGACTCCGCTGGCTTACCACCTTCTCAAGAAATCGCTCTGAGAAGACACAGGAGGAGAGACTGGCAAAGGAGATTCTTGACGCGGCAAGCGGAAACGGCGCAGCAGTCAAGAGAAAAGAAGAGATGCACAGGATGGCAGAGGCTAACAAGGCCTTCGCTCATTACAGATTCTAAGGAGGTTTGCGATGGCTGGAAGAGAATATCCGCTTGAGCGGACCAGAAATATCGGTATCATGGCGCACATCGATGCCGGAAAAACTACTCTGACAGAGCGTATCCTCTATTACACCGGTGTAAACTACAAGATCGGTGAGACATATGAGGGAACAGCTACAATGGACTGGATGGAGCAGGAGCAGGAGCGTGGTATAACCATCACATCTGCCGCTACCACCTGTCACTGGACTCTTCAGGAGAAAGCAAAGGTTAAGCCCGGCGCATTAGAGCACAGGATCAATATTATAGATACACCCGGACACGTGGACTTCACCGTAGAGGTTGAGCGAAGCCTTCGCGTGCTTGACGGTGCTATCGGCGTATTTGATGCAAAGGGTGGCGTGGAGCCCCAGTCAGAAAATGTCTGGAGACAGGCCGACACCTACCATGTACCGCGTATGGCCTTCGTAAACAAGATGGACATCCTTGGCGCAAACTTCTACAATACCGTAGAAGAGATCAGGACTCGTCTTGGAAAGAAGCCCGTAGTGGTAAACATTCCCATCGGAAAAGAGGATTATTTCGAAGGAATCATCGACCTCTTTGAGATGAAGGAATATCTTTATAATGATAACAAGGGTGAGGATATCTCTATAGTAGATATCCGCGACGAGTACAAGGAGCAGGCAGAGGAATACCACACAAAGCTGGTTGAGGACTGCTGCGAGATCGACGACGATCTCATGATGCTCTATCTCGATGGTGAGGAGCCCACTATCGATCAGCTGAAGGCAGCTCTCCGCAAGGGAACCTGCGCGCACATCGATGATCCTGCAGGTGAGAAAGAGAGGATAATCCCTGTTCTCTGCGGCTCAGCACACCAGAACAAGGGTATCCAGAAGCTTATCGACGCAGTGCTCGAGTTTATGCCCGCTCCTACAGACATCCCTGATATCAAGGGTGTGGATTTGGACGGAAACGAGATCACGAGAAAGTCATCAGATGATGAGCCGTTCTCAGCTCTTGCTTTCAAGATCATGACAGATCCTTTCGTAGGAAAGCTCGCGTTCATCCGCGTGTACTCAGGAGTATTAAATTCAGGTTCATATGTGCTGAACGCAACAAAGGAAAAGAAAGAGCGTGTTGGACGTCTGCTTCAAATGCATGCCAACAAGCGTTCCGAGCTGGATAAGGTCTATTCGGGAGATATCGCCGCAGCAGTAGGTTTCAAGCTTACTACCACAGGTGACACCATCTGCGACGAGCAGCATCCCGTTATCCTTGAGTCAATGGTATTCCCTGAGCCCGTTATCCAGCTCGCTATCGAGCCTAAGACAAAGGATGCACAGGGTAAGCTTGGTGAAGCTCTTGCAAAGCTTGCTGAAGAAGATCCTACCTTCAGACAGCATACAGATGAGGAGACAGGCCAGACGATCATCGCCGGAATGGGCGAGCTCCATCTTGATATCATCGTTGACAGACTTCGTCGTGAGTTCAAGGTAGAGGCTAATGTCGGTGCACCTCAGGTTGCATACAAAGAGACCTTTACACAGCCCGTTGACGTTGAGAGCAAGTATGCTAAGCAGTCAGGTGGTCGTGGACAGTACGGTCACTGTAAAGTACGTTTCGAGCCTATGGATCCTAACGGTGAGAAGACATTCGAATTCACTTCATCAGTTGTCGGTGGTGCTATTCCTAAGGAATACATCCCTGCTGTAGGCGAGGGTATCGAGGAAGCTGCTCAGGCAGGTATCCTTGCAGGATTCCCCGTTCTCGGTGTTAAGGCTGATGTTTACGATGGTTCTTACCATGAAGTCGATTCATCAGAAATGGCATTCCACATTGCCGGTTCTATGGCTTTCAAGGATGCTATGGCTAAAGGTAAGCCCGTTCTTCTTGAGCCCATCATGAAGGTCGAGGTAACAATGCCCGAGGAGTACATGGGCGATGTTATCGGCGATATCAACTCACGTCGTGGACGTGTTGAGGGTATGGAGGATATCGGCGGAGGTAAAATGGTTAAGGCCTATGTTCCTCTTGCAGAGATGTTCGGCTACTCTACCGACCTTCGTTCCAAGACTCAGGGACGTGGTAACTACTCAATGTTTTTCGAAAAGTACGAGCAGGTACCTAAGAACGTTCAGGAGAAAGTTATCGCAAGCAAGGCGAAGTAATACAAGCGCGTGAGATGACCGCGAATGCGGCGAGCGCCACAACCGCGAGCCACAGCCGCGAGCCACAGCCGCGAGCGCGCGTATTTTATAAAAATAATGATTGAAATATCAGTGCCTTTATCATATAATATAGGGTGCTGAGCGCCCCATAACAAGTAGGGGCTTTGCACGAGACCAAAGGTCCGTGTGAATAAATATGCCCCGAGGGGATAATTTTAAAGGAGGACTTTTAAAATGGCAAAAGCTAAATTTGAGAGAAACAAGCCACATGCTAACATTGGTACAATCGGACACGTTGATCATGGTAAGACAACCCTTACAGCAGCTATTACCAAGACTCTTAATGCAAGACTTGGTACCGGTGAGGCAGTTGCATTCGATATGATCGATAAGGCTCCCGAGGAGAGAGAAAGAGGAATCACAATTTCTACTGCTCACGTTGAGTATGAGACAGAGAAGAGACATTACGCTCATGTTGACTGCCCCGGCCATGCTGACTACGTTAAGAACATGATCACAGGTGCTGCACAGATGGATGGTGCTATCCTCGTTGTTGCTGCTACTGATGGTGTTATGGCTCAGACAAAGGAGCACATCCTTCTTGCTCGTCAGGTAGGTGTTCCTTACATCGTTGTATTCCTTAACAAGTGTGATATGGTAGACGATCCCGAGCTTATCGAGCTCGTTGAGATGGAAGTTACCGAGCAGCTTGAAGAGTATGGTTTCGAAGGATGCCCTATCATCAAGGGTTCAGCTCTTAAGGCACTTGAAGATCCCAACAGTGAGTGGGGAGATAAGATCCTTGAACTTATGCATACAATTGATGACTATATTCCTGATCCTCAGAGAGATACAGATAAGCCTTTCCTTATGCCTGTTGAGGATGTATTCACGATCACAGGTCGTGGTACCGTTGCTACCGGTAGAGTAGAGCGTGGTGTTCTTCACCTTAACGACGAAGTTGAAGTTATCGGTATCAAGGAAGAGACTCAGAAGACCGTTGTAACCGGTATCGAGATGTTCCGTAAGCAGCTTGATGAAGGTATGGCAGGTGATAACATCGGTGCCCTTCTTCGTGGTATCAACAGAGACCAGATCGAAAGAGGACAGGTTCTTGCTAAGCCCGGCACTGTAACATGCCACACTAACTTCAAGGCTCAGGTTTACGTACTTACTAAGGACGAGGGTGGCCGTCATACACCTTTCTTCAACAACTATCGTCCTCAGTTCTACTTCAGAACAACAGACGTTACAGGTGTATGTAACCTTCCTGCAGGTACAGAGATGTGCATGCCCGGAGATAACGTTGAGATGACAATCGAGCTCATCCACCCCATCGCTATGGAGCAGGGTCTTACTTTCGCTATCCGTGAGGGTGGTAGAACAGTAGGTTCAGGAAGAGTAACAGAGATCATTAAGTAATTAGTAACTGTTTGGATTGATGGTTTCGACCTGTATATACGGTTTCATCCGGTATATACGATTTCAATTGATTTAGTGATGAATCCCCCCGAGGAGACTCGGGGGGGGTTTT
>CALFUE010000130.1 GCA_937916345.1 uncultured bacterium | reverse complement strand
GGCGAGAATTTTGTCCTCGATGGAACTTTGAGCAGCGGCGGGAGCGCCCTTCCCAAAAAGAGCGGGGCAAGCAGCATCAAATCCTTCACAGGTGACAAGACCGTGACTGTCCGCCCCTATGTGCAGTTTAAGTATGCCGATACCGACGCCACACTTCGCATCGTAATAGACATGAACCTGCGCCAGGAGAAGCTTGAATTTACGGCTGACCAAAAGGAATATGCCGCCCGCACCAGCTGTCACGATCCCAGTATCTTCAAGGATAAGGATGGAACCTACTACATCTTTGGAACTCACATGGGACTTTCCTCATCCCCCGATCTGACCAATTGGACAAATATGGATTCAGAGTTTCGGGCATCCTTTACTGAGGAGGAAAAGACAAAGATCCGCGCCTGGAACAAGGACGGAAACGGCGACTGGTTCGGTTATCTCTGGGCTCCCGATGTGATATGGAGCGATGAGCTCGGAAAATACTGCATGTACCTGAGCGCCGACGGCGATGACTGGATATCAAATATTGTGCTTCTCACGGCCGATGAGGCCACAGGTCCTTATACCTATGTGGATACGGTGGTTTACGGAGGCTTTACCCCGGACACGGCGGCAGAGACTGATGTGCTGAATGTCCTGGGAACGGATGAGCTGCCGGATCGTTATGTCACAAACGGCGTTGAGAACAAGAAATGGGGAGACAAATTTCCCAACTGTATAGACCCCTGTGTATTCACTGACGGCGAGGGCGGACTGTGGATGAGCTACGGTTCCTGGAGCGGCGGTATCTTCCTGTTGAAGCTGGATCCCAAAACCGGACTGAGAGACAATTCCGTGACATATGAGACCGACGACCACAGTGACGCTTATTTCGGAAGGAAGCTGGCAGGCGGTTGGTACGTGTCAGGCGAGGCTTCCTATATCCAAAAGGTGGGCGACTATTACTATCTGTTCGTGACCTACGGCGGACTCGCCGCAAAGGAGGGTTACAATATGCGGGTATTCAGGAGCAACGCTCCTGACGGAGATTACTATGATGAGCTCGGTAATTCCCCGCTCTACGACTCGTGGGCGCAGAACTTTAACCAGGGAATAGGTGTGAGACTCTTCGGCGCTTACAAGTGGCGCTCTTTCTCCACCGGTCAGGTGGCTCAGGGTCACAATTCGGCGTTTGTGGACGACGATGGTCGCATATTCCTCATCTATCACACCAGGACAACCGACGGTACCGAAGGACATTTCGTGAGAGTTCACCAGCTCTTTGTAAATGAGAATGGCTGGTTAGTGGCTGCTCCCTATCATACCAACGGGGAGACGCTCGATAACAGCCTGAGCGCGGAGGATGTTGCGGGAACCTACGAGGTGATGCTCCACCGCCTGGATATCGATTACGCAAATTATGACGTGGTTGTCTCGGATACCATCGAACTGAGCGGCGACGGAAGCGTCAGCGGTCGGTATTCCGGAAGCTGGAGCTATGATCCGGGAAATTGTTATATCACGCTTGAGCTTACCGGAGGAAATGACGATATCTATAAAGGAGTGGCGCTTCCTATGAAGATAGAGGAGTCAAATATTACCACCCTCGTATTCACCACATTGGGTGAAAATGGTCAGCTTACTCTCTGGGGTTCCAAACCCCTCGCATCATAGTCGGGGTCAAAATACCTTTTGACCCCGACATCATAATATAAAAAATCGATTTGTGCAATTCTTACAAAAATCGACATTAAAATTTGTAAAATAACTATAAATGTTGTTCTGAATTGTGAAAGAATGTTGAACTTTTTGTGAAATTCTGATAAACTTCCCCTATTAGGTTGTAAATTTTTGGGGGAATTCACATGAGAAGAACGCAAAGATTTGTAGCGGTAGGCATGGCTTTGGCTGTGGCTTTTGCAATGGCAGGCTGCGGGGCTTCTTCGGGTGCTCCCGCATCAGGCACCGCTTCGACCGGTGCCTCAGATACACAGCAGGATGACGCGACAGGGAGTGAGACAGCATCAGAAGTGGCTGAAAAGGAGGTCTTCGTGCCTGAGCTTATCGCAGAGTATGAGGCGGAAGATGCCTCATTTATCGGGAATGTCAAAGCAGATTCCACCTCGGACGGCTATTCCGGGACCGGATATGCCGCCGGCTTCAATAAGGTAGATGAGGATTCTCTGGATCTGAATATATCTGTTCCTGAGGATGGTTTTTATGATCTGGTATTCACCACCCGCGCGGCCGGCTACAAGGAAAATTATCTTTCTCTCGACGGAGAGTCCGTTGGAACCATCGTCACTGATTCTAGTGATTTTTCGGATTACACATTCAGACATGCATACCTCACAGCGGGAGACCACACAGTTCGTGTTACCGCTTACTGGGGTTATATAGATCTCGACAGGATGGCAGTCTACACGGCAGAGCCTGTAGACGAGTCCTTCTATGCGATAAGCGCAGGTCTTTCAAATCCCAACGCCTCAGACAATGCAAAGAGACTCTACAGCTTCATGCTGGACGAGTACGGCAAGAGGAGCTTGTCCGGACAATACTGTGACGACGGCGTTTTCGGCAAGGAGTTCGTCGCCATCGAAAAGGTTACAGGCAAAAAGCCCGCGGTTCTTGGCATGGATATGATGAATTATTCTCCCACAAACCAGGCACACGGCGCTGCCTCAAGGACCATTGAGCTGGCACAGACCGCATGGGACGCGGGTTATATTGTGACGCTCTGCTGGCACTGGACGACTCCCGAAAAGTATGTGACCGGTGAGTGGTATTCCAGCTTCAGACCTGAGGCTTCCAGCATTGATCTCGAAAAGATAATGAACGGCGAGGATCAGGAGGGGTATGATCTGTTGGTGTCCGATATGGATGCCATCGCAGAAAAGCTCAGCATACTGAAAGAGGCTGATGTTCCCATCCTCTGGCGTCCCCTTCACGAGGCCGGCGGCGGCTGGTTCTGGTGGGGAGAAAAGGGCAGCGAGCCCTATCTTGCACTCTACAAGCTCATGTACGACAAATTCGTGAATGAGTATCATCTGGATAATCTCATCTGGCTTTGGAACGGGCAGAAGGCCGACTGGTATCCCGGAGATGAATATGTAGACATCATCGGTGAGGATATCTATCCCGGCAATCATGTATATACTTCACAGGCAAACAAATATTATACTGCGGTGGACTACACACCAAACAGGAAGCTGGTAGTCCTCTCCGAAAACGGCTGCGTGCCCGATCCCACCCTCATGAAGCGGGATGGCGCCATGTGGGGCTTCTGGTGCACCTGGAGCGGTGAGTTTACTGCTAAAAACACCGCAGTTTACGCCTACAGCGATGAATATACCGAAAGAGACAAAATAAACGAGTTCTACGCGTCCGGGCTCACCATTACAGGCGAGGATCTGCCCGATCTGAAAAACTATCCTATCAGGGAGGGTTTGTAAAAAGTGCCTTCGTTTTTTAAGGAGGAAGGGTGGCTTTTCACGCTGACAGACAAGGTAGGAGAGACGCTGCTTGCCACTATTTACTGTGTTTTGTGCTGTATACCGTTGGTGACTGTCATACCAAGCCTTACATCCTTCTACTATGTGATGGTTAAGTGTGTCAGGCATGACAGGAGCTCTGTCACAAAGGAATTTTTCGGCTCGATGAAGAGGGTATTCGTCAGAGGATTGATAACCTCGATCCTCCTGATACTATGGCTCTTCGGACTGTACTACAACGGACTGCTCCTCGTCGAGAACGGATTCGTCCAAAACAACTTCAGCCCGGCGCTGGTTCTTATATATGTGCTGATAGCTGTCACGCTGTTTATAGCGGTGTGGATACCGCCGGTGTTTTCGAGATTTGACATGAAGCTTACGGGAATCCTTCGGATGGCCGCCTATGTCAGTTTCAGATATTTTTATATAACTATTCTTATAGCTGCTTTGGATCTGCTCGGTGGATTTCTCGTGATACGCGTTCTTCCGGTACTCTTCATCTTTGTAGTGCCGGGCGCGTGTGCGTATCTTTCCACATATCTCGTGGAAAGGGTTTTGATAAAGGTAATGCCTGAGTCGGACGACAATCCGGATCAGTGGTACAGGGATTAAAATTCAGGAGGTTTACATGAGAGACATGAAGCTTTCGAAAAGGCTGCTGTCAGCGGGTCTGACTGTTGCGCTGGCAGGCGGCATGCTGCCCGCGGCGGTGGGCTACGGTGATGCCTACGCGGCTACGACATTGAGCGATGAGGAATTTGAGCGCATCATCAGCACCTATTCCTTGGATGATTCCATCCTTCCCTACAAAGAATATGTTGCATCGCACGAATCGGTTCATCCATCGGCAGAGGTGGTAGTAGGAGCCGCGGAGATATCCCGCTACGAGAATGAAACAGGTGAGTCAGAGGCAGAGCTTCTGGCCGGTTTCGAGGGCTTTGGCGGCACTGCCATAATGACCGGAGAGCAGGACATCATAGAATTT
Organism: uncultured bacterium; assembly: GCA_937916345.1. Lineage (GTDB taxonomy): Bacteria > Bacillota > Clostridia > Lachnospirales > Lachnospiraceae > RGIG6904. The sequence goes on along the minus strand of CALFUE010000130.1, from coordinate 15,313 downwards.
GACTTTACCGTGAGCGAGAGTGGCTTCTATACGCCCGTGCTCACTTACTATCCCGTTGAGGGAAAGAGCTCCGAGATACAGAGAGCCTTTTTCCTGGACGGAGCACTTCCATATGAGGAGATGAGCCTCATAGAGATCAACCGCATCTGGACTACGGATGTGTCGGAGAAATACAAGGACGCAAACGGCATCACTGTAAAAGCCTGGGAGACCGACAACCAGGGCTTCCAGGTAAAGCCGGAGGCTATTGAGGCTCCCGAGTGGGTTTTAGCTCCCCTCTACGATTCAAACGGTTATATCACCGATCCTCTCGAAATTTATCTCACTGCGGGCAGCCATACGCTGTCCATAGTCTCACAGAAAGAGCCTATGGCCATTGGAAATATCACTTTTACACAGGTTTCCAGGCTGATGGATTACGCGGATTACAAGTCCTCTTATGACAATAATGGCGCAATCGTCACAAGAGGCGTGAATGTTCGTGTCGAGGCCGAGAATACCGACAAGATGTCTTCACAGATGCTCTATCCCAGACAGGACCAGTCGTCCCCCTATGTATATCCATCGAGCCCGAAGCTGCTGTTCAACAATGTGGTGGGAGGCACCTCATGGCAGGAGGCCGGTCAGTGGATCGAGTGGAATTTCGAAGTTCCCGAGGACGGCTATTACGACATGAGTTTCTTCGCAAAGCAGAATTACGTCAGGGGAATCGATGTTTGCAGAAAGATATACATCGACGGAGAGGTTCCCTTTACGGAGATGAGCGATTATGGCTTTGCCTATCACCAGAGCTGGTGGATGGAGACCGTGTCGGATGACGATGGAAATCCCTACAGCTTTTATCTTTCGGCAGGCAGTCATGTCTTGAAGATGGAGGTAGTGCTGGGCGACATGGCGGACATCATCGCCCGTGTTCAGGCTTCTGTTCAGGATCTTAACTCTATCTACAGACAAATCATATATATTACGGGTGTCGCCCCCGATGTAGATCGCGATTACCAGATTGAGGCCTCTCTCCCCGGGCTGACCGCGGAGATACAGGAGGTTTACGATGAGATATCGGATATCATCGAGCAGCTGAAGATCACGGCCGGGAACAATTCCGACAAGCTGACGGTGCTCATCACCATGCGCGATCAGCTAAAGGAGCTCATAAAGGATAACGAGCGCTTCACAGAGGTCATATCTTCCTACAAGACCAATGTCAGAGCCTGCGGTAACTGGATCACCCAGATGCTTCCCCAGCCCCTTGCAATAGACAGAATCGTGATACATTCTTCGGATGTCGTCCCCGAGGGCACCGAAGGCGGTTTTTTCGACGGCATCGGATACGAACTCCAGAGACTCTACTATTCATTTGTCATAGATTATAACCAGATCGGTAATGTGGCAGAGGACACGAAGGATTCAGTCACGTTGACGCTCTGGGTAGGAACCGGCCGTGACCAGGCAAATGTGGTCAAGGCTCTCATAGATGAAAACTTTACAAATAATACCGGCATAAATGTCAATGTACAGCTGGTGGATATGAATACACTGCTGCGGGCAACTCTCGCCGGCGAAGGGCCGGATATGGCAATTCAGGTGGCAAATACCAACGGTATAGCCGGAGCGGTCTTAAACACGGGTAATGATACCCCTGTAAACTACGGCCTGCGCCATGCGGTGTTGGATCTGTCACAGTTCAGCGGTTATGACGAGGTAGCTTCCCGTTTTGCGGAGAGCGCCATAGTGCCGTTCTCATTCAACGGCGCGACCTACGCCCTGCCAGAGACGGAGACCTTTCCCATGATGTTTTACCGCAAGGATATTTTGGCCGAGATAGGGCTGGATATCCCCAGAACCTGGGACGAGGTAAAGGTAGCCATGACGGTTCTGGCAAAGAACCAGATGGAATTCGGTATGCTGCCCACAGAGCAGATATTCGCAATGCTTCTGTTCCAGAACGGCGGCGAATACTACACTGAAAACGGAGACCGCTCTATGCTGGATTCAGATATAGCTGTCAAGGTCTTCAAGGAATACTGCGAATTCTACACGGACTATAAGCTTGACAAGGCCACTTCCGTGGAGGAGCGCTTCAGGACAGGCGAGTGTCCTATCATAATCAGTGATTACACCACTTACAACAATCTCCAGGTCTCTGCTCCCGATATAGCGGGGCTCTGGGATTTCACCGTGGTTCCCGGAATAGAGCAGGAGGACGGTACTATAAATCACACCACAGGCGCCACCGGACTTGCCGATATCATTATGGCAAATACCAGGCATCCTGATGAGGCATGGGAATTCCTGAAATGGTGGACCTCGGCAGAGACACAGACTCTTTACGGCCGGGAGATGGAGTCTTTGATGGGCGCCTCAGCCCGCGTTGCCACCGCAAACCTCGAGGCTCTGGCGAACCTCTCATGGCCCATAAAGGACTACAACGAGCTCATCGAGCAGCTCGAGCAGGGAAAGGGTATTCCACAGGTTCCCGGAGGTTACTATACCTGGCGAAATGTCAACAATGCCTTCTACTCAGTCACCACGGATGCTTCAAGCACGGGCAGGAGCTATGTGGCCACCCCGAGAGAGGAATTGATGGACAAGGTTCTCTATATTAACGCCGAGATAGATTACAAGAGGATTGAGTTCGAATTACCCTTAAGCAGCGGTAATTAATAATTTGTAAGATTTAAGAGGGATTAAAACATGGCAAAGAAAAGGTCAGACATAAAAGAGCATTCTCTTGGATACAGGATCAAGAGAAACAGAGAGTCATATCTGATGATGGCGCCGTACTTCATACTGTTCTTCCTGTTTACGGTGCTGCCCGTGGTGATATCCATCGTGTTCTCTTTCACGGACTTTAACATGCTGGAGTGGCCCGAATTCGTGGGCTGGAGAAACTACACGAAGCTTTTTCTGGAGGATGATATCTTCGTCATCGCCCTGAAGAACACCCTTCTCTTCGCTGTCATCACAGGACCTGTCAGCTACATGCTCTGCCTCCTGTTTGCCTGGATCATAAACGAGTTCCACGGCTTCTTCAGAGCATTTCTTACTTTGATATTCTACGCGCCCAGTATCTGCGGTAACGCTTACCTGGTCTGGACACTGATCCTTACCGGCGACCGCTACGGATATCTGAACGGTTTCCTGCTCCAGTTCGACTTCATTAACGAAGCCATTCTCTGGATGCAGACAGAGAAATATGTGCTTCCTGTGCTTATCGTGGTTCAGCTGTGGCTGTCTCTCGGTACCGGATTCCTGTCCTTCATAGCAGGTTTCCAGACCATAGACAAGTCTATGTACGAGGCTGCGGCGCTCGACGGAGTAAAGAACAGATGGCAGGAGCTCTGGTATGTGACACTCCCGGCTATGAAGCCACAGCTCATGTTCGGTGCGGTAATGCAGATTACACAGTCCTTTGCGGTTGCGGATATCTCCATAAACCTCGCGGGAAATCCCTCCGTAAACTATGCCGGAGCTACCATTGTTACCCACCTGCTGGATTACGGCTCAACCAGATTCGAGATGGGCTACGCTTCGGCCATAGCCACCGTTCTGTTCCTGCTCATGGTGGGAACCAACAAGCTGGTACAGAAACTTTTAGGAAGGGTAGGAGAATAAGTTTATGGAAAAGAAACCAAAGAAAAGGCTTTTTCACAGAGAAAAACAGCTTAACAGATCCATGGCCGGAAACACTCTGCTCTTCGGTATCATGATAATATGCGGTATCTTTATGGTGCTCCCCCTGGTCATGATCATAAACAATGCCTTAAAGCCGTTGGATGAGTTGTATCAATATCCGCCAAAGATTTTTGTGAGAAACCCCACGCTGGAGAATTTCTCCGATTTGTATGTGCTGATGAACGATTCATGGGTGCCCTTCTCCAGGTACATCCTGAATACCATCATCATCACCGGAGGCGGAATGGTAGGACATGTCATCGTGGCATCCATGGCGGCTTATCCCCTTGCAAAGAATGATTTTCCCTTCAAAAAGCAGCTGTTCTCAATGGTAGTCCTCTCCATGATGTTTTCCTGGACAGTTACCCAGATACCCCAGTATCTGATCATCAGCTGGCTTCATATAAACAACACCTATCTGGCTCTGATTCTGCCGGCATGGTCGTTTGGCATGGGTCTCTACCTCATGAAGCAGTTCATGGAGCAGCTCCCCGACTCCCTCATGGAGTCCGCCAGACTCGACGGAGCCAGCGAGTGGAAGATATTCTGGACCATTGTTATGCCAAACGTAAAGCCTGCATGGCTGACACTGGCAATCTTCCAGTTCCAGCAGATGTGGGGCAATACCGGCTCCCTCTTCCTCAGAGACGAGCAGTTAAAGCCACTGCAGTACGCACTGCAGCAGATCACTGCCGGTGGTGTGGCGAGAGCCGGAGCGGCAGCGGCTGTTACCTTTATAATTGCCGCGGTGCCTATCATATTCTTCCTGATCTGCCAGAGTAATGTCTTAGAGACCATGGCAACATCCGGTATGAAGGATTAAGAGGGAGGGTAAGAGATGAGACTAAATATCTGTAAGAGAATAGCGGCTCTCACCATGGCGCTTGGCGTGCTGTTTACCTCCGTTACGGCGCAGGCGGAAACACTACCCTATGAGAGCTACAATTACACCTACTGGGAGGATATCGTGTATACACCCGCGCCCTACGAGCCCGATTATGTGGTCGCCGGAAGGGACCTGGAGTTTAACGGCGAGCCCATCGGTGCCTTCAACTCGCCCCAGGACATATGCTCCGATTCAGAGGGGACACTCTATCTGGCGGACACGGGAAACAACCGTATCATCGTGATGGACTCAAAGATGAATGGGGTATTAAATGTCATCACGGGCTTTGACAACGCAGGAGCTGAGGATTCCTTCAAGCAGCCCTCGGGAGTGGCAGTATCCGAGAGCGGTGAGCTCTATATTGCTGACTCCCAGAACAGGCGTATAGTGGTGCTCTTCCCTGACGGCACTTTAGATCGAATAGTAGACAATCCACAGGCCGAGGTTTTGGAGGACGGCTTCGTATTCGTTCCCCTGAAGGTAACCGTGGATTACGCAAACAGAATTTACTGCATCGCACAGAATATGTTCGAGGGTATCATGGTATTTGAAACGAATGGGGAATTCACCGGATTCTTCGGAACCATTAACGTAGAGATCACGTTGTGGGAGAGATTCTGGAGAAAGCTTGCGACCCGTGCGCAGAGGGCTAAATCACAGCTCTTTATCCCCACTGAGTTCACGGGAATAGACATCGATCCCGACGGCTTCGTCTACGCCTCAAATATCACCTCGGACGGTGTGCAGGGCGTGAGAAGGCTGAATCCCAGAGGACAGGATGTCATCCAGAAGGGTACCAACGAAAACCTCGGAGGTGACCTGAATATCGACGGATCAACGGATTACTCCGGACCGTCACAGTTCGTGGATGTTGTCTACAGAGGAAACGGGATCTACTCTTGCCTGGACAGAAAGAGAGGCAGGATCTTTACATACGACCATGAGGGCAACCTCCTCTACATATTCGGAGGCCTCGGTACCCAGACGGGAACCTTCCGTCTGCCCGTAGCCATCGAGAATGTCAACGGCGACATCGTGGTGCTGGATGCGACAAACGCTTCAGTTACCTACTTCAAGGAGACCGAGTACGGCCGGCTCATAAACCAGGCTGTCTCTCTCAGATACGACGGAGACGAGGCACAGGCGGTCGCGCTGTGGCAGAGAGTTCTGACTCTCGACGAGAACAACGAGCTGGCGAATACCGGTATCGGAAAGGCATATCTGACGGCCGGTGATTATGAGAACGCCATGAAATACCTGAAGCTCGGCATGGCGAGGGATTACTATTCCGTAGCCTACAAGCGCTACAGGAATAATGCCCTCACCGAGTCCGCCAATGTGGTGTTCACGGTTATCATTGCAGTGATCGTGCTCATTATCGTCCTTAGAAAGCTCTTGAAGAACGGCTATATCAGGATAGGAAAGAGAAAGGAGGGCGGCAATGCTTAAAGCTTTTTCAAAAGAGAAATGGCAGTACCTTATGTATACCGTATCTCATCCGATGGACGGATATTACTGGATCCGCAGACAGGAGAGAGGCTCGGTGCCCATAGCCATCCTTCTCGTCATAGTCTTTGGCATATGCTTCACATCAAACAGGCTCCTTGCCAGCTTTGTGGTCAATGATGTGGATCCCCGCGGAGTCAACCTCGCGTTTGAGCTCCTGGGTGTGCTGTTGTTCTATCTGCTGCTGTGCGTCAGCAACTGGTCCGTCACGAGCCTGATGAACGGTGAGGGCAGGCTGAAGGACATAGCTATAGCTATAGGCTACGGCACACTGCCCGTATCCTTCGGTTTGGTCCTTGCCACCTTAGTCAGCCAGTTTCTGGCGGACGACGAGCAGGCTTTCTATACCATTATCCTCATCATCACCATCGCTTACGGGCTCATAATGGTCATGATAGGGATCATGCAGGTGCATAATTACACGCTGGGAAAGACTCTGATCACGCTTTTTCTCACTTTTGTGGCGATGCTCATAATCGTGTTTATCGTATTGTTGCTTACTAATCTCCTGGGAAGAGTGTTCAACTTCTTCGCGAGCATATATACAGAGATAATATTCAGGACTTGATCCGGAGGTAATATAGATAATGGGAGACAATAAGGAAAAGAAAAGAGATGAAAAACCAAAGAAGCAGCCGATGAGCATGCTCAACAGGATATTGCTGGGTATCCTTGGTGTAGTAATCTTCGTATTTGTCATATATATCCTGTACTATGTCATCCACTATGTGATGTACAACCGGTACAAGGATTTTGTGACAGATTACGAATATGAGACGGCGAGCGTTTATACGGCCTTATCTGAGCAGACATCCAGTGTACCCGGCTTTGAGCTTGTTGCCGAGAATGACACCTTAAAGCTCTATACAAAGGTCGATACCGCAGAGGTTGCGGTCTACGACAAGAGGAGCGGCGTCATCACCTACTCCAATCCGGTGGACACGGACGACGACACGGTGGCCAACGATACCAACAAAAACTACATGAGATCTCAGTTCACGCTCTCATATTACGACGCGGACACAAACAGCGGTACCTTTAATTCCTACGCAGATTCCGTCGCTCTCGGCCAGGTTAAGGCAGAGGGGATAGAGGGCGGAATCAGGTACACCTATGATGTCGGAAAGCTCACCTCCACAGGAGCCACAGAGGCGATCCACTTTATAATTCCCGTGGAATACCGCCTGGAGGCTGACCATCTGAATGTCTCCGTTCCGGTAAAGGGCATCGAGGAGTATGGCAGCGGACAGCTTTACCGTATACAGCTCCTCCGCTTTATGGGCGCGGCCTCATCGCAGGAGGATGGCTACATGGTAGTCCCCAACGGCTCCGGCTCCATAATCAATTTCAACAACGGAAAGATGGCATCAGGAATGTATTCCCAGTATGTCTATGACATAGATCCCCTGGCGGCAAATCTGGTTTCCATGGAAAATCTCGCCACAGCCAGACTGGCGATGTTCGGTATATGCCGTGAGAAGTCCTCTGTGCTGGCATCCATAGAGGAGGGAGCCACCACGGCGGTGATTATGGCGGGAACCGGAGGACTGGATACCTCTTACAACTATGTATGCCCCGCATTTGTCCTCAGGATAGCCGACAACCTCAGGATGTTCGGAGACGCCACTCAGGATGTGTATGTAGTTGAGCAGGATATGTATGATGTGGACATCACTGTCCGATACACCTTCCTGAACGATGATTATTCCGGTTATTCCGGTCTGGCCAGATATTACAGGGAAAAGCTCGTATCAGAGGGAAAGCTTCCCGAGTATGATCCCGGAGAGAGCGATATACCTCTTTATTACGATATAATCGCGGCGGTAAAAGAAGATGCCCACTTCCTCGGAGTGCAGTACTTGAATACCTTTGCGATGACAACCTTCGACCAGGCGTCTCTGATAAATCAGGATCTGAAAAACCGTGGAGTCGACAATCAGATAATAAACCTGCAGGGAGCCTTCAACGGAGGCTATTACCACGATGTGGCTTCAGATATCCGTCTGGTTGGCGCCCTGGGAGGAAAGGCTGCGTTGGAGGATTTCAGCGATCAGGTAAATGAAAACGGAGGCTCGGTATATCTTGATGTGGCCTTCCAGCAGGTTTCACAGGCTGATGAGCATTATCCCTCGGATATGGAGAGCGCGAGATACTACGGAGCGGGTTATGTGGCTCACTTCGGACTTATCAATCCCACGACTCTAAGCAATACCTCAGGTCTTGGCTACATGGAGAACAGATACAGCCTTATCTCTCCCAAATATCTTCCCAGATATGTGGAGAAATTTGCGGGAGCCTTAAACAACTATGATGTGGAGGGTGTATCTCTCAGGGATCTGGGTTCTGTCCTGGTTTCCGACAAAAAGAGGACGGCACCCATCACCAGGGATGAGGCGAGACAGGTTGTGGAAGCCCAGTTTGACAGGATCGCGCAGACCGGTAAAAAGATTCTCACCAATCAGGCGAACGACTACGCGTTTATATACTCAAACGCCATATTGAACGCGCCAATGACAGGCAGTGACATTACCATAGTGGATGCGAATATCCCGCTGTATGAGATGATCCTCCACGGATATATCCCATATTCATCAGAGCTGTTGAATTACGAGAACTCGGATGATATGGACAAGACGGTGTTAAAGCTCATCGAGTACGGTGCGTCACCCCACTACCAGTTCACCTACACCGAAGCCAGCCGCATGAAGCTCACGGCTCTGAACAGATTTTACAATACCACTTACAGCAGCTGGCAGGAGAGCGTGGTAAATACCTACAATCAGGTAAATGCCGCTCTGTCGGGACTGAACAATGAGACCATCACCTCACACGAGGTTTTGGGCGATGGTAATGTGCGAAAGATAGTTTATTCAGATTCCACCACCATATATGTAAATTACGGGGATGAGGCCGTGACTGTAGACGGTGTGACAATTGACCCCGTCTCTTACGTAAGAAAGTAGGATAGGAGAAGCTGCTATGGCAAAAACAAATAATTCGAGTGAGCCGAAAAAGAAAAGGAGACTTTCGCTCCTGCAGAAGCGCAGCATCAGCGGATATCTCTTCATACTTCCCTGGCTCATAGGCTTCATAGTGTTCTATGTCAGGTCGCTGATCATGGCGGGGGGCTTTGCCTTTTCAAAGCTGACCATGGACACCGCGGGAGGAGGCTATGTCACCGAGTTCGTAGGTCTGGATAATTTTAAATACGCCTTTACCGTGCATCCTACCTTCACCCAGATACTGACCACCTCAGTGGGAAATATGATCATCGATGTGCCTCTGATCATCTTTTTCAGCCTCTTTATGGCGATGCTGCTGAACAAGAAGTTTCCGGGCAGATCCATCGTTCGTGCTATATTCTTCCTGCCTGTTATCATGAATTCCGGCGCGATACAGGCGGCTCTTGATCTCTCGAGCACCATGATGGCGGGCGGTATCAGCAGCGACGCGGTGGAGCAGACCGTCAGCGCCGCGGGTACCATGGCCTTCGATATCGACTACCTTATCAACATGTTCGCAAACCTGGGTATTCCGGTGTCTCTGCTGGATTATGTGGTAGGGGCGGTAGACAGGATAAATGATATCATCCAGGCTTCCGGAGTGCAGATCGTCATATTCATAGCAGCGCTGCAGTCTATCCCCGGCTCGCTCTACGAGGTTGCAAAGATAGAGGGAGCTACGGGTTACGAGACATTCTGGAAGGTAACCTTCCCCATGGTGATGCCCCATATCATCACCAATATCGTCTACACCATCGTGGACAGCTTCACGGAATCGGATGTTGTGGATCTGGCCTACGATGTGGCTTTCAAGGAGTTTAATTACGGACTCAGCTCCGTATTCTCCCTCGTTTCGACTGTTGTGACCTGCCTGATCCTGGTCATCGTGGTGGGATTCATACAGCGGCGGACATTCTACTACAATTAACGGAGGTGCGCAATGTCGGATAACAGTATAGCAAGTGTTGCCGTTGAGACACCGGTAAAAGAAAAGAAACAGCCCGTAAAAAGAGCCAGGGATTTCGTGAACGATCCCCTGGAGATGAAGATCCTCTTCGGCGATCTGAAGGGGCTCGTTGTAAATATCGTAAAGATACTCATACTCATAGGCGTCAGCTATGTCATACTCTCGCCCATAATCGGTATGTTTGTTAATTCCATTTCATCCAACAAGGATGCGTACAACCCCATGGTGTTCGTGCTTCCCCAGTTCCCTACCCTGGAGCGCTACGCTTTGGCATGGGAGAGACTTGACTATATCCCCACCATGGCTGCGGATTTGCTCTACACTCTGAGCATAACGGTGATACAGGTGCTGATCTGCTCAATGGTAGGCTATGGCTTCGCCAGATTCGAGTTTCCCTTAAAGAAGTTCCTGTTTGCATGCGTCGTTGTGATGATCGTAATTCCCACGCATACCATCATGCTTCCGCTCTACATGACCTTCAGGGCTTTCGACCCGTTGGGACTGTGCACGCTTATCTTCGGCGGATCCTTAAACCTCATGTCGACGACAATTCCGATCTACATCATGACCATACTTGGCACAGGTGTCAGATCCGGACTCTACATATATATTTTTAACCAGTTCTTCAGAGGACTGCCGAAGGAGATCGAGGAGGCCGCCTTCGTGGATGGAGCGGGAACCTGGTACACCTATTTCGGGATCATGTTAAAGAACGCCTCTCCCGCGGTTATTACGGTTACGGTATTCTCCATAGTATGGCAGTTCAATGACACTTTCTACGCCAATCTTTTCCTGGTTCCGGATTCTATCGTGATCAGCAAAAAGATAGCGTCTCTGCAGGCGACCATCGCGACACTGGACAAGATCCTGACGCCCACCATTCAGGAGCTGTATCTGGATGCCGGTATCATACTTGTGCTGTTGCCTATAGTCTTGATATATCTTGTACTGCAGAGGAGCTTTATCGAGGGCGTGGAGCGAAGCGGAATAGTTGGGTGAGGCATGAGACGCTCACTTGCTATACATGTAACTGTTCGGTTTTCTGAACAGAAATCACTTTAATAAAGGAGGGAAAAAAGTGAAAGCAAAAAAAATTGGAGCGCTCCTTCTTTCAGCTGCTATGGTATGTACCCTGACAGCCTGCGGAGGAAGCAGCGAGCAGCCGGCTGCTGAGCCGGCACCGGCAGAGGAGACTGTTACTTCCGAGCCGACAGAGGAGCCTGCAGCTGAGGAGCCTGCGGAAGAAGAACCTGCAGCTGAGGAGCCTGCCGCAGCGGTTGACGCTTCCATCGATTTCGAGGACGGGCTTTACGGCTTCGTAGGTCTCGACAGCGTTATCAATCCGGCAGCGGACGCATCAACCTTTGAGGTTGTTGACGGCGAGAACGGAAAGGAACTGAAGATCACGAGGAGCAGCGACAAATCGGCATTTATCGCCATAGCTGCAGACCAGCTGCTGGGTGACAAGATCGGAAGCCTCGCATCTGCGGACTTTACCATCGGTCTTCATGCACCCTCAGGCAATTTTAGCGCAGCATCAGGCGCCATCTACTATGTGATCGGCGGAGAGTTCACAAAGGCTTCCGACTGGTCGGTATACCTGGAGTCATCTAATCCGAAGACCTACACGGCTGATGCGCCCGCTGCTCTCGGAGAGGGCGACTACATCGTAGTCTCTCTGGAGTCTGATACATCGAGCGAGCAGCAGGGCTTCTGCATAGACAATATTCTGTTCAAGGATGCGGGCGGCGCAAAGCTTGATGTTGATACATCCGCAGTTTATGTGGCAGCTGCAGGGAACACTGTTGACAGATCTAATCTGTGGACACTCACCGGAGCAACAGAGCTGGAAGGCTTTGCAGTGACAGGTGATGCATGGTCACAGAATGGTATCGAGCTTACAGAGGATCAGATCGCACTCCTGAAGCCGGGTACAGCCGTTGAGATCAGCTACACATCAGAAACCGGTAATATGTGGCTGGTAATGCCCGGGGCTGAGGCAGGCTGGATGAGAGTCGGCGTAGGCGATACGGACGGTTCCGGACAGCAGTATGCGTATGTAAACAACTCAGGCAACACCGCGCAGGTAACCTACGAACAGCTCGCAGCAGTATGCGGCGATGATCCTGCTACCTGGGGAGCTATGATGCAGTGTGAATCAGACGGCGCATGGGAGGTTTACTCGGTAAAGATCGGTAATGCTTCAGCACCTGTTGCAGTAAGCGGCGGCACAGAGCTTGAGGGCTTTGCAGTGACAGGCGATGCATGGTCACAAAACGGTATTGAGCTTACAGATGACCAGTTCGCACTCCTTCAGCCAGGAACTGCCCTTGAGATCAGCTATACCTCAGAGACAGGCGAGATCTGGATCGTAATGCCCGGGGCAGAGGCAGGCTGGATGAGAGTCGGCGTAGGCGATTATGATGGCTCAGGTCAGGGTTACGCTGTATTTGACGGCAGCAAGTGCTATATTACTTATGAGATGATCGCAGAGTACTGCGGTGATGACCCTGCAACCTGGGGAAAGATGATCCAGTGCGAGGCTTCAAGCGCATGGGAGGTTTACTCAGTAAAGGTGGGAAAGGCAGTAGGTTTTACCCCGAACAATTCACGCACGGTTATTGACGGCTTTGCGGTAACAGGTGACGGCTGGGGACAGAACGGTGTCGAGCTGACAGAAGAGCAGAAGGCACTTCTCGTACCCGGATCAGTGATCAACATCAGCTACACCTCAGAGACAGGCGAGATCTGGATCGTAATGCCCGGGGCAGAGGCAGGCTGGATGAGAGTCGGTGTAGGTGACTTCGATGGATCGGGACAGGGTTATGCGGCCTATGACGGTTCCTTCGCGCAGGTGACTTACGAGCAGATCGCAGAGTACTGCGGCGATGATCCTGCTACCTGGGGAGCAATGATCCAGTGTGAGGCATCAAGTGCATGGGAAGTTTATGAGTTATCAATCGGAACAACGAAATAATCATCAGGAAAGGGGAATAAACTAATGATTAAAATCAAAAAGTTTGCAACAGCAACCCTTGCGGCAGCCGTAGCGTTCTCTATGGCGGCCTGCGGCAGCGTAAATACCAACACGGAAGGCGGCTCATCAGACTCCTCTGCGGGTACAGCTTCTTCTTCTTCTTCTTCTGCCGGCGAGAGCACAGCAACCGCTTCAACCAGTGGATTTTCAAGGACAAACGCCGACGGCACCAGAAGGATAGTGTTTGGTTCATGGTGGGTACAGCACTATGACAGTAACGATACATCTCTTGAGGATTCACCGGACTATTCCGCATCCCTTGACCAGGAGGGTCAGGACGAGACAAAGCTGGCTGAGAACGCTATAAACAGAAAGATTGCTGAGCTGAAGTTCGACAATGTAAAGACTCTCGAGGAGAAGTACAATTGTACATTTGAGTGGCAGAACCTGACCTATACAGGTACTCAGGAGTCTATCAATACCTCTATTCTCGCAGGAACTCCCGACGCTGATATCTATCTGGTAGATACCGGAATGGCTATCCCCGCACAGGCAAACGGTCTGGCCATCGACCTGAAGACCGTTCTCCCTGCAGATGCAGACATCTTTACAGACCAGAATGTCATCCAGTATCTTGACCTGGGCGACGGCAAGGCCTGCATCCTCAAGAGAACAGAGGCGCAGAGTCAGGTAGAGGCTACCTATCCTCTGGCGTTCAACGAGCAGATGCTCGCTGACGCAAACCTCGAGGATCCCAGAGATCTCTGGGAGAGAGGCGAGTGGACATGGGACAAGTTCATTGAGTATTGCCAGGCTCTGACAAAGGATACAGACGGTGACGGACAGGTTGACCAGTACGGATACTGCGGATTCGCAACAGATACCTTTGGCCAGCTCATGATGAGCAACGGAGCTACCATCGCTGTAGGAACACAGCAGACCATTGATTCTGCGCCTGTAGGCGAGGCACTCCAGATGCTTTCTGATATGTTCAATGTATACAATATCTGCTATCCCTATGATTATGAGGGAACACCTTCAGATTCCATGAGAAGACAGTACAGAGAGGGAAATATCGGATTCTTCCCCATCGCTGCATGGATCGAGGCAGACGGTCCCGACTATGACTGGGACAACTCAGGAACAGAGGATCTGAAGTTCGACATCAGCTATGTTCGCTGGCCTGTAGGACCTTCAGGAAACAAGGATACGAATGCAGGTAAGAACGCATCTGCAGGAGAGTTCTACATCATCCCCTCAGGTATCGATAATCCCGAGCTCGTATACAACTTCCTGTATGACTACTGGAACTGGATGGACGGCGATTACTCACTCCGTGATTCCAGAGAGACACTTCACTGGTGGTATGATGTGACAGGACGTGACGAGGAGCACAGAGTTGCAAACTTTAATATTATGAACGAGTGCGGAGCTCACTCACAGCTCGACCTCTGGGAGTCACTCGGCTTCTACTATGACTTCGATTCAGTGACCAAGGGCGAGATGACGCCCGCTCAGTTCCAGGAGACCTACAAACAGCAGGTACAGGATGGTTTGGATGCGTACTTCGGAGGCTGATAAGGGAGGCATTTTCTCACCAAATTCAAAGTTCGCCGGGTTCATGAATGTCCTGGCGGACGTTCTTCTTACAGGGATACTGTGGATTATCTGCAGTATCCCCATTTTTACTGCGACTGCATCTGCCGCTGCTGCATATTACGCTATGGCAAAATGTGCCCGCCGTTCCAGCGGCCGTGTCTTTCATGAATTTTTCAGGAGCTTCAGGCTGAATTTTAAGCAGTCCCTTTTTGTTGGAATTCCCTTTGCCCTTGCCGTTGGTCTGACTGTCCTTGACATTTTCTATCTCTGGAATAATTCCAACTCAGTAAATGACGCCCTCTTTATCGCGATGCTTCTGGTGGCGTTTACCGTGTTGGGCTTATTCGTGTATTACCCCCCGATGCTGTCGAGATTTTCCGACACAAACCTGAACATTCTCCGTATGGCGGCGCAGCTCATGTTCCGCTATCTGCCCCTGACCATCGGCGTGATAGTGCTCTTCGCCCTGTTTGTCGCGGGAGTATGGCTCATGCCCTGGACCATACTGTTTTTACCCGGGATATTCATATATATCATCACTTTCCCATTGGAGAAAATATTGCACAAAATATCCCCCGACAAGGAAGAAAATATTGTAGACGAAGACGAAAAATCATGGTACAATAGATAAGGATTTTGGGTTTTTTATAAGTGTTTTCAAGGAGGTTTACCATGAGTGAAGTCAAGATGATCGCACCTGC
>CALFUE010000129.1 GCA_937916345.1 uncultured bacterium | reverse complement strand
GGGAGATTATAATGAAAAAAGAAGAATATATTGAACATTCGGAAGGAAGCCTTTTACATATCTACAACAGATTTCCGCTGGTCTTAGATCACGGAGAAGGTGTCAGGCTCTATGATACCGACGGTAATTCCTACCTGGATTTCGGCGCCGGGATCGCGGTTTATGGCCTTGGCTACAGCAATGAGCGCTACAAGGACGCGTTGAAAAGCCAGATCGACAAGCTGACACACTCCTCTAATCTCTTTTATAATATACCGGCCATCGAGGCGGCTGAAAAGCTGTGCGCTCTCACTACAATGAGCAGAGCCTTTTTGACAAACAGCGGAGCCGAGGCCATAGAAGGAGCGATAAAGTGCGCGAAGAGATACGGCTTTAACAGGGACTCTCACGGCGGGCATGAGATCATAGCCATGAAGGGATCCTTCCATGGAAGAACCATAGGCGCTCTTTCTGTCACCGGAAATGATCATTACAGAGAGCCATTCGAGCCGCTTCTGCCGGGAGTTTCCTTCGCGGATTACAATTCCCTCGAGAGCGTAAAGGCGCAGGTAAATGACAAGACCATCGCGATAATATTGGAGACAGTTCAGGGTGAGGGAGGCATTTTTCCTGCCAACGAGAAATTCTTAAAGGGAGTGAGAGCGCTCTGTGATGAGAAGGATATACTCCTGATACTTGACGAGATACAGTGCGGTATGTACAGGACGGGATATCCCTTTGCATGGATGAGATATAATGTCAGGCCTGATATCATGACCGTCGCAAAAGCCGTTGGAAACGGGTTTCCCGTGGGGGCATTCCTGCTGGATGAAAAGCTTATAGACAAGACTCTCGTTCCCGGAGACCACGGGACGACCTACGGCGGCAATCCGCTGGCGGGGGCAGCGATTTCTGCAACGATTGACATAATGAAAGAGACGGACATCCCATCACATGTGAGAAGAGTGTCCGAATACCTGGAGATGAGGCTGGGTGAGCTCTCGAACAGTACGGATCATATAAAGGAGCGGCGCGGCGCAGGACTTATACAGGGACTTGTGGTAGATGTGAATCCGGCTGATGTGGTGAAGGAAGCATTAAAAAAAGGCCTCATCGTCCTGACTGCCGAGGGTAATGTCGTAAGGCTCGTTCCGCCCCTTGTGATAGAGGAGAGGGATGTGGATGAGATGATAGAAAAGTTGTCGGCGGTTTTAAAAAATCTCTCTTGAAAATTGAGTGTTTTTATCATAAGATGTAAAGGTCTGCAAGATCGATGTTTCTGTAATTTTTATATGAAGATCTCAAGATCTGTTTTTATCATGCTGTTCTCATTGGTTATGATAGGCTGTGCGGCGGATTTCGGGAGTCTCCATCAGGGGGCGATCGTGCTTGATTCGGATGATGCTTCGGCTGAGGATCGGACATTGGAACCGGTGGATGAGGAGAATGACTCTGATGTAAGAGCCGGCACCGATGCATCAAAGGAAAACGAAGAGATCACGGTGTTCATCTGCGGAGCCGTAAATAATCCGGGCGTGTACACCTTCATGGGGGGCGGCAGGATAGTGGATGCCATCGAGGCAGCCGGAGGCTTTGACTCTGACGCGGCTATAGACAGCGTGAATCAGGCTGAGCTGATGACTGATTCCCAAATGATCAGGATACTTACGATGTCGGAGCAGCAGGAGATAAAGGCTTTGGATACGGAAGAGGATTCTGCCAACGATGGTCTGGTGGACATAAACAGCGCTGATAGTGCAAAGCTTAAGACACTTCCCGGTATAGGGGATGCGAAGGCGGCAGCCATCATAGCGTACAGGGACAGTAACGGAGAGTTTACGGTTAAGGAAGATCTGATGAAGATACCCGGCATAAAGAGCGGCGTTTACGATCAGATAAAAGACTTGATAAAGGTATAGGTGTTTCTATGGCAAGGAAGGTATTGGTGGTTGACGATGAGAAGCTGATAGTCAAGGGATTGCGCTTCTCGTTGGAGCAGGATGACTATGAGGTTGACGCGGCTTATGACGGTGAGGAGGGGCTGAACTTAGCGACTCAGAATGAGTATGATATCATACTCCTCGATCTCATGCTGCCAAAGATGGACGGCTTTGAGGTATGCCAGAGGATCCGCGAGTTTTCCGATGTTCCCATCATTATGCTTACCGCAAAGGGCGACGATATGGACAAGATCATGGGTCTGGAGTACGGGGCCGATGACTACATGACCAAGCCTTTCAATATACTGGAGATAAAGGCCAGGATCAAAGCTATTATCCGCAGATCAAAGAACAAGACAAAGGAAAAGAATGTTTCGGATCATGTGATCCGGGACAGGGGATTGGTGATGGATACAGCTTCAAGGAGACTTACCATCGACGGAGAGGCTTATTCTCTCACCTCAAAGGAATTTGAGGTTCTGGAGCTTCTTGTCAGAAACAAGGGAAAGGTCTTCTCAAGGGAGGAGCTTTTGACCCGTATCTGGGGCGAGGACTACGAGGGCGACGAGCGCACCGTAGATGTGCATGTGAGACGCCTCCGTGAAAAGATCGAGAAGAATCCCAAGGAGCCGAAGTATGTTTTTACCCGCTGGGGAGTAGGTTATTATTATAGCTGATGAAGATCCTTAAATTCCTGAAAAGTCTTAAGTTTCGTCTTTTTATCTCTATCAACCTGCTGGGTTTTGTGCTTCTTTTTGTCATGAGGTTCGGGGTTTTGTATACCTATGAGTCTCAGGCAGTTTCGGCGAGAGAGGCAAACATCCTGTCGCAGTCCAAGATCCTGGCCGGTCAGCTGGCCAGATCCGGCTATATGAACGGCTATTCCAGAACTCAGATGGAGTCCCAGATCGAACAGCTCGCGAATATCTATTCGGGCCGCGTTCTCATCGTGAACGAGGTTTTCCATATCATAAAGGACACATACAATATCGATACCGACAAGATCATCATATCGGACGAGGTGGCCAGATCCTTTCAGGGGAATGAACTAACCATATATGATGACGGCGGCCGGTTCATTGAGATTACCATACCCGTGAAGGATGATGACACCGATGAAATTTTAGGTGTTCTGATAGCCAGCGTGTCAACCGATGAGATCGTAAACAATATAGAGAAGGCCAATGAGATCAGCTATCTCATGATCTTTGCCCTCGGCACACTCCTTGTCATAGTATCCATTGTGGTTGTTATGATGGTGGATCGACCTATGAAAAGGCTCTCCGGTGAGATAAAGGAGGTGTCGGCAGGCACATCCGATGAATTTGCCGCCACATCCCATTATCCCGAGTTCTCTCAGATCCGTGAAGATCTGAACAACATGCTGAAAAGAATGCGCATCATGGACGAATCAAGGCAGGAGTTTGTGTCCAATGTGTCACATGAGCTGAAAACACCCCTCACTTCCATGAAGGTGCTGGCGGACTCTCTCAATTCCCAGAGTAATCTTCCTGTTGAGATATATCAGGATTTCATGAAGGACATCACATCTGAGATCGACAGGGAAAACAAGATCATTACGGATCTGCTGGAACTTGTAAAATATGACAACAAGGCTGTTATGGTCTTCAATGTGGAGCAGGTCAATATTAATAATCTGCTGGAGAAGATCATGAAGAGAATGCAGCCCATCGCCGGCGCGAAAGGGATAAACCTCGTGCTGGAGAGCTTTCGACCGGTTGTAGCCGACGGGGATGAGACAAAGTTCTCTCAGATATTCACCAATCTGATCGAAAACGCCGTCAAATACAATGACAAAGAGAATGGGTATGTTCATGTATCGCTGAATGCGGATCATCAGTTTTTTTATGTGAGAGTCGAAGACAACGGTATGGGAATGCCGGAGGAGTCTTTAGAGCATATTTACGAGAGATTTTACAGGGTGGACAAGTCCCACTCCAGAGAGATCGGAGGCACGGGACTGGGGCTTGCCATTACCAAAAGTGCCATAAATCTCCACAGAGGTACCATAAAGGTTTACTCAGCGGAGGGAGAGGGAACCACCTTCAGTGTGCGCATCCCTCTGATATACAAGGTATGAGATGATGAAGAGATTTGCAATAATACTTGCCATAGTGCTTCTGGTGACAGGATGCGCCGGGGATAATCCGCCGGAGAAGGGAGATATAAATCTGTTTTATATAAACAGAGATGCTACCCAGGTGGTTCCGGTGGCATATGACCTAAAGCAGGGCGATGAGGAAAAAAATACAGTTATAGACGAAATGATATCGGCCATGTCCGGAGAATCCGGAGAGGTTGAGTATGTCAGCGCGATCCCTCAGGGCATCGATATAGACAGCTTTTTTATCAGAGATGATGTGCTGGTGCTGTATTTTAACGAGGACTACTATACCATGGATCCCGTGACGGAGATACTTTGCAGGCTTGCACTGGTATCGACCTTCTGTCAGCTGGACGGAATAAACGGAGTGGAGATATACGTAAATCTGGAGCCCCTGGTGGATTCAAAGGGTGATGAGGTCGGTGTACTTGGGGTCGACAGCTTCGTGGAAAATCCCGGTGAGCAGATCAACTCCATCAACAAATCAACCATCACGCTGTATTTTGTCAATGCAGAGGGAAGTGGTCTTGTCAGAGAGTACAGGACAGTTTACTACAACAGCAACATAGCCTTGGAAAAGATAGTGGCCGAGCAGCTGCTCAGCGGTCCCAGGACAGATGGGCTGTCCACCGCAATTCCTGTGGGAACCAAGCTTACTTCCGTCACCACGGTGGACGGGATATGTTATGTCAGCCTGGACACGGGATTCAAGAACCAGAATTATGAGATACCGGAACAGATCGTCATCTACTCTGTCGTCGATACCTTCTGCTCACTGTCAAACATTGACAGAGTGCAGATATCGGTGAACGGAGATACCTCCGGTGTGTACAGGGATAGCTATGAGCTCTCAAAGCTCTACGAGGCGGACTATGATCTGGTGGAGGAGGCACCCAGACAGACATTTGTTATGGAGCCTGATGCTGTCCAACGAACGAAGTGAGTTGTTGACATTATTAGAGGAGGAATGATGATTGAATAAAAGAATAGCGTCAGCTGCGGCGGTTCCGATATTGTGCGGAATGGCTGCAGCGGCCTACGGGAGCGCAGAGATAACGCTTTGTTTCATGGCGGCTTTTCTCTACCTCATCTACCCGGCCGTCAGGAAACGATCACCGGGTGATATGCTGCTTCGCGGCATTTTGGTTTTATCTTTATTTTTCTTAAGCTTCTTTTACGCAGGTTCGGCAATAAATTCCTTTAATGAAAAAATGAGACAATTTAATAAAGGGCAGGAACTCATGGAGACTCTGAAAATAGAGGATATCTCCGTTGATTCCCTCACGCTTTTTTGCGGTGAGACAAAGGTTTATCTCGGAGAAAAAACAGACCTTTATATAGGTGATGTGATAGAGGTCAGGGGAGTCTGTTTTCCTTTTGAGGAGGCTACAAACGAAGGACAGTTTGACAGCGTAAGCTATAATCTGTCAATGGGCTTTACCCATGCGCTGTATGTAGAAAATGCACGGGATATAAAAAGATCGGTCTTAGGGGGAGAGAGCCTTTTGGGATTTTTACATGATTTAAGGATCCTGCTTTCGCTATCCTTTGACAGAGGTCTGTCCGAGGAGAACAGCGCCGTGATGAAGGCTATGGCCGCGGGGGACAGGAGCTTCCTGGATACGGAGACCAAGGAGCTTTTTTCAGACGCAGGGCTATCGCATATACTGGTGGTATCAGGTCTTCATATCAGCCTGATCGGTATGGGGATATTCAGGCTGCTGCGAAGGTTTTTTGGTATTATTTCCAGTGCAACCGCATCAATGACTATAGTGGCGCTCTACACTGCGATGACAGGCTTTGGTGTGTCGGGGATCAGGGCTGTTTTGATGTTTGCGGTGTTTATGGTAGCTGAGGTGATCGGGCGGGGCTATGATGGAATAGCGTCTTTGAGCACTGCGATATGCCTGATGCTTATTCATGACCCGAAGCTGATCCTTTCCACGGGTTTTATCCTGAGTATTTATCAGACATTTATGATCATAAGTTTGTCAGTTGCCGTAAAAAAGAAAAATTTGTTTTCACTGATGATACCTCTTATGGGATATCCCGTTACGGCCGCTTTCTTTTTTGAACTTCCTGTGTATTCGCCGATACTGAATCTGCTTGTGCTGCCGCTTATGGGAGCCGAGCTCTGCGGCGGTATGATCGGAGGGCTGCTCGGGATATTTTTTCCGGGATTGGGAAATGTGATACTTCTTCCTGTGGGGTTTGTGCTTGACATGGATTTGGCTCTGGTCAGATTTTTTACGGAGCTGCCCGGAGGGAAAATGGTCTGCGGAGTACAGTCCTTCACAGGGCTTTTGTCAGCTTTTATATTACTTTATGTGCTGTTCTGTCTGTTAAAGAAGAGGGAGAGATATCTGTACTGCCTGAGCGCGTATCCGGTGATGTTCTTTATTCTTTCCTTCGGCGGAAAGCATGGAATGAGGATTGAGATGCTGGATGTGGGGCAGGGTGACGGGATATACATCGAGACTGCGGAGGGCAGCAGACTGTTTGTGGACGGAGGTTCTACGGATGTAAAAAATGTCGGCAAATACAGGATGATCCCATTTCTAAAATATAACGGCGTGAAAAAAATTGATTACTGGTTCATCTCGCATTTCGATCTGGATCACTATTCGGGTTTTCTGGAGTGTGTGGAGGTTTATCCTGTGGAAAATGTTGTTGTAGCGAAAAATGTATACAGAGACGAGGCCTTTGATGAGGTGATGGGTGAATTGAATGATATGGGTATCAATGTGATATTTCTTGACACAGGAGATGAGATTGTTTTTGATAAAACTAATATCAAATGTCTGGGACCGGGTGATGAGCTTGCCACACCCGACAGAAATGCCAGAAGTCTGGCACTGGAATATTATGATGGAGAGCTGTCATTTTATTTTGCGGGAGATATAGGTATAGATGAAGAAAAGGCGCTATTGAACAGTATCAGTCCGGGCTCCGCAGACATATACAAGGCATCCCATCACGGCAGCAACACGAGCAATTCAGATGAAATACTTGATGCATTATCGCCAAAGGCTGCGATCATATCCGCGGGAAAAAATAACCGTTATCATCATCCGGGTGAGGAGACGCTGCAGCGGCTTAAGGAACGGAACATAGATTATTATATAACTGCGGAAATGGGTCAGATGACAATAAAAAAGAAGGGGGATGATATCATGTTGATTCCCTTTTTATCAAAGTGACGGGCAGCGTGACGCCCTTTGGTGTATAGATGCCGTCATGGAGAGCCTCTATGGCTTCGATGGCGTTTACGGCTATCTCCTTGATGGGCTGGCGGATGGTGGTGAGAGTGGGAGTGGTGATGGATGCCAGCGGCACATCATCATAGCCCACCAGCTTTACATCGGAAGGGATGGATCTACCCCTTTTTACGCAGCACTGTATAACCTCTGCGGCAATGAGATCAGATGTGGCGAATATACCGTCGCAATCTGGATTTTCATCGAGAGCCTGATTGATGATCTTGTGATAGCTCATATTGATGAAGTCATTGTACTTTGCGTCATATATTTTTATGGCGATCCCCAGTTCATTCGCGCGGGCGACAAAAGCGCTCTCACGGAGGTCTCCCGGCATGTCGATCTGGTTCATGGTGCTGATAACGATCATGTTTTTGCAACCGCAGGAAATTAGATGGTCGAAAGCCAGCCTTCCGCCCATGGCGTTATCGCACTGAACACTTATGGTTGAGCCCACGGGGTTTCTTTCCACCAGAGCAACGGGAATCTTTAATTTTTCGAGAAATTCCGCGGGAATATCCGCAGAAAAGAGAAGCACGCCTGAGACAAAGCTGCTCTGACAGATTCTTAATGCCTGGCTCTCTTTCCTTACATCGCCGTTTGAGTCATAGAGAAAGACCTTGTAGCCCCGCAATGAGGCCTCGCATTCCAGATTATATACTATGGATGAGAAATAGGGATGTGATACGCTGGGAACGATGACTGCTATGCAGTCCATATTTTTTTTTGACAGACCCTGGGCAAAGGAGTTAGGAGTGTAGCCGAGCTTCTTCATGGCTTCATGAACCTTGTCCTTTGTCTTTTGGCTGATATAGCCGCGATTGTTCATGACACGGGATACGGTTTCGACCGCAACGCCTGCTTCTTTTGCCACATCCTTGATGGTTGCCATTTGTAAAGAAACACTCCTTTCTATTATCACCAGAGCTGTTCGACGTTAAGGGTGCGTCCGTCGGGACTGATGGTCTCTCTCAGGTATTTATCCTCGATCACGGCAGAGCCTGATACATTTTTTATGTAGGGGTTTGCCTCGGGGACAAAGCGTTGACGGATATAGGGAGTGCCGTTTGCGTAGTCTGTTTCAAATTCTCTGGCAACGCCCATCATGCCGTGCCAGTTTTCACCCCTGTTTTCCGTGCGCATCCAGGCTGTTGATATGAGCCGGCCATTATCGCAGGAAAAGCTCTGAGCCGCGTAAGGGAGTCCACCCTCGTACAGGGAGAGCATCTCTGTCTCTTTCTTAAAACTATAGCCGTCGAAGCTTCCTATGTAATAGTAGCCGTCGGCGCTCATGAATGCCCACTTACCGTCGGGCAATCTGAGGAGATCGGGACATTCCCACATAGGTGGGAAGTCATATTCGCTTGCTTTTTCCCATTTTTTCAGATCGGAAGATCTGAGGAGCACAAATCTGTTTTTTGTCAGGAAGAGGGACATAATATAGCTCTCGGATTCTTCGTGCCAAAAGATCTTCGGGTCACGGTTGTCGGGAGCCAGATTTTCCAGTTCGAAATCCGTATATTTTTTCAGATCATAACCGTTATCTGTAGAATATGCCAGCCTCTGTGTGAAAAATGGCACAGATTCATCTGTTTGTTTATCTTTTCTGTCGCAGGCCAGTGTATAGTAGTATAATATGGCATCTTTTGGCAGAGACAGGAGAGAACGGTCGTTTTTTATGGCGCATCCGGAGAACATCACGCCATCTCTGTCGGGGAAGAGCTCATCCCCGACAAAGGTGAAGTGAACCAGATCCTTTGATACGGCGTGTCCCCAGGACATATTTCCCCAGACATTATCCATGGGATTGTGCTGGTGGTACATGTGCCAGGTGCCGTTTGTATATATCAGGCCGTTGGGATCGTTTATCGAGCCGTAAGGCGCGTGATAATGAAGACATTCCTCTGTTTCTGAAGTCTGCAGAATATCATCAGAGGTATATATATTTTCTTCCACCGGGTAGGGGGCATCCGTCTCTATGAGCAGGGTGCTGTCAACATCCGTCACGGGAAGGAACGCGTGATAGTCGGGCTTTGCATTGCCGTTTTCCTCAGGCAGCTTAAAGGTGTAGAGGAGCGTGCCGCTTTTATCTTTTATTACCAGACTGTACCTGTCCCATTTAGGAGCGTTCCACACG
>CALFUE010000128.1 GCA_937916345.1 uncultured bacterium | reverse complement strand
GTGCCCGCCTCCGGCGGCGTCCTGGGCCCCGAAGTACTTCATGGCGGCGGTGTAGTCCGCGTGGCCGGGGCGGGGGACGCGGCGGAGGGCGTCATAATCGGCGCTGCGGGTATCCGTGTTGCGGATGATGGCGGTGAGCGGCGCGCCGCACGTGACGTCGCCGATTATCGTGTAGTAGTCGCCGTGGGCACCAGTCACGCGGGCGATGCCGTCATCGCTTTCGCCGCGCCATCCGTAGCGCATCAATACGCCACAGGACATTATGCCTCACTTGTAAGGTTCAAGAAACGCTTCTTCGAAATCGTAGGCGCCTACAAATGCGTCCGGTCCGCATCCTTCGTTGCGGCCGACACGCCCGCTATCGACAAGATTGCATACCATTTCGCCAATATCGAAAGTATCGGAAAGTCCCCATTCCCGGAGCACTGTGTAGGCCATCGGACCGAAAAGATCGAGCGTCCTGTGGACGACATCGTAGCCACGGCAGAGACAGCTGAGGAGATAGGAATAAATGTCCCTGAGATGACGCAGGAGACGATAGAAGTCCTAAAGGGTTATACGGATATCGCCATATTCGGACTGGACAACCGCTCAAACGGAAATACCGATAAGGGTCTCTCGGATGTTATCATGATAGCCTCTATCAATAATGACACAAAAGAGGTAAAGCTGGTATCTGTCTACAGAGATACCTTCCTCGACACTAATCCTATGGGAGACGCCGTCTTCACAAAGGCTAACGCTGCCTACAACAAGGGTGGCGCGGCACAGGCCGTTCAGATGCTGAACAAAAACCTGGATATGGACATCGAGAATTATGTGACGGTGGATTTCAAGGCCGTGACGGATGTGGTGGATCTGGTGGGCGGCGGGGAGATATATATCGACGGAGCCACCCTCGAGTGGATGAATTCATATATCAGGACTACGGCCGAGGTCACGGGAGCTACCCCGAACTATATTTACAACAAGGGAACCTATCTGCTCGACGGAAACCAGGCTACCGCCTACTGCCGAATCAGGTACACGGCAGGAAATGATTTCAAGAGGGCCGAGAGACAGAGAGAGGTGCTGAATGCTGTAGTTCAAAAATTAAAGCACGCCGATCTGGTCACCATCAACAATATCATAAATGTGGTATTTCCGGAGGTTTCCACCAGCTACAGTAATATGGAGATCCTGGAGTTGGCGGCGTCCGTGTTTGACTACGAGCTGGTAGCGACATCCGGCTTCCCTTTCTCAAAGACCACTGCTGAGCCATCAAAAAAGATAGGCTCCATTGTTGTGGCCTGCGACCTGGAGTCCAATGTCAGGGCTCTTCACAGCTTTCTTTTTGGAAATGAGGCCTATGAGCCGAGTTACACGGTCAAAAATTACAGCGAGAAGATTGTGAACACCACCGGAAAGGGCATAAATTCCGGTGACAATCCTGACGCCGTAAACGGTACAGGCGAGCTGATACTGGATGAATTCAGCGATCAGTATGCGGATGAAAGCCAAGGATAAATTTTTTACACATCTTGTTCACAAAATGAACACATCTATTGTTTATCATACGAGTTGTCTTAAGGGAAAACCTTAATACAACTCGTTTTTGCATTTGTCAGAAAAGTTTTGATAAACAGGAGGATGAGACAATGGATGATAACTACAGAAATTTTAACGGAAACAGTAGCGGCGATTTTTGGAATCAGGATTCTGATCCCGACAGAAGCGCAAACAGGAGTGGAAGCACGAACGATGGCATGAACGTGAATCAGAACCCGAACCTGAATATGAATCAGAACACATATCAAAACATAAATCAGAGTCAGGAAATGAATCAGAACATGAACCGGGGCATGAACATGAATCAGGGCAGCGCCTATGATCAGACAAATTATTACACGTACGACAGAAAAGCGCAGAAGCGAGCCGCGAATGAAGAGAAAAAAAGAGCCAGGGCAGAGGCGAAGGCACGCTATAAGGCTTCAAAGAGCGGCTCCTTCGCATCAACCCTGGGCAAGTGCGCAGCCGTAGCTCTGGTTTTCGGACTGGTTGGAGGAAGCGCATTTTCTGGTGTGGTTTACTTCACCGGTGCATCAGACAAAATGCAGCAGACATTTGAGGCAAAGGGAGATGTCACTCCGGGGATCGACACCTCGCAGGCTCCGGCGGACATTCCGGAGGCAGGGATCACATCGGGAAGCACCATTGACAGCACAAACCTGATACAGGCCACCACACTTCCGGATGTGTCGGAGATGGTTGAACAGACGATGCCCAGTGTAGTTGCCATCACAAAGCTCGCCACGGTCACACAGATGTCGTGGTTTGGTCAGCAGATCACTTCTGAAGCCGAGTACGCGGGCAGCGGAATAATCGTTGCCGAGGACGGGGATTACCTCTATATCGCTACTAATGATCATGTGGTCACAGGGGCGGACACTCTGACGGTAGAGTTTGTGGACGGTGAGACCGCAAACGCTGAGATCAAGGGAAGCTATGCTACAGACGACCTGAGCGTCATAATGGTGAATCTCTCGGATCTGCCGGATGATACCAAAAATGCCATCAGGATCGCAAAGATCAACGATTCCGGTGATTACAAGGTCGGCTCGAGTGTTATAGCAATAGGTAATGCGTTGGGGTACGGGCAGTCTGTCACATCAGGAATCATTTCGGCTCTCGACCGTGAGATAACCTTTGGCGGAACCTCAGACGGCAGGACCTATACTAACACCGTGATCCAGACAGACGCGTCAATAAACCCCGGCAACTCCGGCGGCGCGCTGATAAATGCCGCAGGTGAGGTCATCGGAATGAACGAGGGCGGCGCAGACAGTGCATCCGCAGACAATGTGGGCTTCGCTATTCCAATGTCAACTCTTAAACCTCTCATTGACAATATCATAGAGAGAGAGCTGGCTGTAGAGGGCGAGGAGTCATATATCGGAATAGTAGGCGTGGATGTGGATCAGTCTGTTGCAAATACCTACGGAATGCCCACCGGTGTCTATATCGCAAAGATAACGAACAACTCTCCGGCAGCTAATTCACAGCTTCTCGTTGGAGATATACTGACAGCAATAGACAACAACAAGGTCGGCTCAATGGAGGAGCTGGACGAGATACTTACCTTCTATTCTGCCGGAACGGATGTGACTCTCACGGTTTACAGGGCAAACGCAGGAGTTTATGAGGAGGTACAGATACCCCTGACCCTCGGACTCCGCTCTGACTACGAGTCAACTCCCAGACGCACCAGAGATTGATATCATAGCGAGGGGCTTTTGACCTTTCGCTTTTGACCTTCGCATCATTTATATCTTGAATAAACACCTGCCATATGATACAATGGCAGGTGTTTTTTTTAGGAGCCGGATACCGTTAGTTACAGGAGGAAAGCTATTATGTTTGATCACAGGCAGTACACGAGAAACTATTTTATGCCGCCGGAACAGTGTCTGGAGTGGGCAAAAAAGGAATATATCACAAAGGCGCCTGTCTGGTGCAGCGTGGATTTGCGCGACGGAAACCAGGCTCTGGTAGAGCCCATGAGTTTGGACGAAAAGCTTGAGTTTTACAAACTATTGATAGAGATTGGCTTTAAGGAGATAGAGATCGGCTTCCCGGCTGCTTCCGAGACGGAATATCAGCTCTGCCGGACGCTGATAGAAAAGGACATGATTCCCGGGGATGTGACGATACAGGTTCTGACTCAGGCCAGAGATCACATCATCCGCCGTACCTTTGAGGCTGTGAAGGGAGCGCCGAGAGCTATCGTACATGTATACAATTCCACCTCTTTTGCCCAGAGACAGCAGGTTTTTCAAAAGAGCAGGGAAGAGATATCGAAATCAGCAAAGACGCCACAGAGTTCAAAGAATCTGAGCAAGGATTTTTCAAAGAATATTTTGGCGGTGTCGGAGCATATATGCCTTTCCAAAATACTAAAGAAAAATAAAAATTAAATGACTTAAAATAAAATCCTCTGACAATCAGGGGATTTTTTTGTTGCAATTTAGCGGAAATTTTCATAAAATAAAAATGG
>CALFUE010000127.1 GCA_937916345.1 uncultured bacterium | reverse complement strand
ACCGTATCGCGTTTATGCGTGTATGCTCCGGAACCTTTGATGCGGGGATGAGCGTTCATCATGTCCGTACCGGAAAGGATGTCCGGCTGTCTCAGCCCCAACAGATGATGGCAGGGGAGAGACACATGGTGGAAAAGGCTTATGCGGGAGATATCATAGGCATATTTGATCCCGGTATCTTTGCCATCGGAGATACGCTGACATCTGCCAAAGAGACCTTTTCATTTGAGGGCATCCCGACATTTGCTCCCGAGCATTTCTCGAGGGTATCGCAGGTTGATACCATGAAGAGAAAGCAGTTCGTCAAGGGTATCACGCAGATAGCCCAGGAGGGTGCCATACAGATATTCCAGGAATATAAGACAGGTATGGAGGAAATCATTGTAGGAGTAGTTGGTGCCTTACAGTTTGATGTTTTAAAATACCGTCTAAACAACGAATATAATGTGGAAATAGCCCTTGAGAATCTGCCTTATGAGCATATCAGATGGGTTGTAAACAAGGAGAGTGTGGACATGGACAAGCTCTCGGGCACCTCCGATATGAAGAAGGTGATAGACATGAAAGGAAATCCGCTGCTGCTTTTTATCAATCCATGGAGTGTCGGTATGACGCTGGATCGCTGCAAGGGACTGGAACTCGCCGAATTCTCCAGAGACTAGGAATAATTTTTTTATAACTGTTGACATACCACCCGCCCGGGTGGTATATTTTTTTTCGTTCTTGATCAAATGATGTTACTGTTCACAGTCATGAATGCAGCTTGTTGTAATGCATCCTGTCGGAGGCTTATAATGAACGACAGAATTTTTTTGTCGTTCACTTTAATTGGCTGTGAATAGTTACAAGAGATTCCAATATTAAAAAAAAATAATTATTGACACAAGACAGCAAGAGTATTATTGTATTCAATATATCGAACAGATGTTTGTGACAAATTAAACGAACTTATGTTCGAAGAGCAATGGTAAGGAGCCGGATAATAAACCGGCGTTATTAGAGGAGGATAAATAAATGGCAGACGAAAACAGGATAAAAGCATTGGAAGTTGCGATAGCACAGATCGAGAAACAATACGGCAAGGGTTCTGTGATGAAGCTGGGAGACCCGAATGCTGCGATGAATGTTGAGGTGATTCCCACGGGCTCATTGAGTCTTGATATAGCACTGGGTCTTGGAGGCCTTCCAAAGGGCAGGATAGTGGAAATATACGGACCTGAGTCATCCGGAAAGACTACTGTGGCGCTCCACTGCGTTGCCGAGGTACAGAAGGCAGGCGGTATAGCGGGATTCATAGACGCAGAGCACGCTCTCGATCCCGTATACGCAAAAAATATTGGCGTAGACATAGACAATCTCTATATTTCACAGCCTGATAACGGAGAGCAGGCGCTGGAAATCACTGAGACCATGGTGCGCTCCGGAGCCGTGGATATAGTGATAGTCGATTCGGTGGCGGCTCTCGTACCAAGAGCCGAGATAGAGGGCGACATGGGGGATTCCCATGTAGGTCTGCAGGCCAGACTTATGTCACAGGCTCTGAGAAAGCTGACAGCCGCCATAAACAGATCAAACTGCGTGGTCATCTTCATCAATCAGCTCAGGGAAAAGGTCGGGATCATGTTTGGCAATCCGGAGACCACAACCGGAGGCCGCGCTCTGAAATTTTATTCTTCGGTGAGGCTTGATGTCAGGAGAGTGGAGTCGCTAAAGCAGTCCGGCGAGGTGATAGGAAACCACACCAGAGTAAAGGTGGTAAAGAACAAGGTGGCACCGCCATTTAAGGAGGCAGAGTTCGATATCATGTTCGGCAAGGGAATATCCAGGGCCGGAGATGTGCTGGATTTGGCGGCGAATCTGGATATAGTAAACAAATCCGGTGCCTGGTATGCCTACAATAATGAAAAGATCGGCCAGGGTCGTGAGAACGCAAAGATGTATATAGAGACTACGCCGGGGCTGCTTACCGAGATCGAGAACAGGGTGAGAGAACATTTTGGCTTTGCGCCCATAGGAGGCGATACGCAGGTACCTGCGGGTGGAGCATCATCAGTTGATAATACAGTAGATGAAAAGAGCGAATCAAAACGCTCAAAGAAAGATAAATCAGGCTCTGAATCTGATTCCATTGCGAGTTATTGAGTGTTGCAAAAACGCCTGAAATAATATAAAATACGTATCATGTCGACTGCGAAAAATAAGAAGCTGAATATGACGGCAAAACTACTGCTCGTAACCCTGGTGCCATTGATAGTTCTTGCGGTAATAGTAACATTGGTAACATCCTGTGTTTTAACGGGCACGATCACGGATCAGGTGAGGGAGGATATGTCATCCCAGGCAGCGCTGGTGATGGGAATGTATGATAATATTTATCCCGGCGATTATTCTGTTGAGACCCATGCTGATTCTTATTACAAGGTGATGAAGGGGTCATATGATATTACCGGTACTGAGGGTATGTTGGACGACATAAAGCGTTCCTACGGTGATGAGATCACGATTTTCCGGGGAAAGACTGCCATCCTGACCACCCTTTACGACAGCAATGGCACAAGACTTGATCTTACCAACACTTCAGCCGTGGTTGAGCGTGATGTATATGAGTCTGGAGAATCCAGATTTTATTCTGATGTAGAATTAAATGGCGAGTCTTACTTTGCGTTTTTTACTCCCATCATTAATTCCGACAGAGAGATATTCGGAATGATAGGAGTATACAGACTTTCGAGTGATATCAATCACCGAATATGGTCAGCCCTGTATCCGGTGTTGCTGACTTTTCTTTTTGCCTTTGCGCTGATTGCTGTAATAAACCTGAAATATTCCGCCAGGATAGTTGATAGGATAAAAGGCATTCAGAAATTTCTGACAAAGATAGCGGGAGGGCATTTTGACGAGGATATCCCGGAAAAGTATGTGAAAGGCCATGATGAGCTGTCGGAACTGGCAAAATCCGGCAGCGTTATGAGGCATGAGCTGTCGCTTTTGGTTGAGTATGACGCTCTGACAGAGCTCTACAACAGGCGTTACGCCACCATGAGACTCCATAAGATGAGCACGGACGGAGAGTATGATTTCTGTATGTGTATAGGTGATATTGATTTCTTCAAAAAGGTCAATGACACCTATGGACATGACGCCGGAGATGAGGTGCTGAAGGCCGTTGCAAAAACTCTGAAGGAAGGAATGGTTCAAAAGGGATTCGTTGCCAGATGGGGCGGTGAGGAATTTCTTATCGTATTCCTCCGGACCGATGTCAAAATGGCTTCCGCACAGCTTCTCGCAATATTGGAGAACATTCGCGCTCTGAATGTAAAGAGCGGAGTGAATATAATCAAGGTAACTATGAGTTTTGGTATTACAGAGGCAGATGGTACCGGTGACTATGACTCGTTGATAAGAGAAGCCGATGAACGTTTGTATTATTCTAAGACTCATGGGAGAAATCAGATAACATCTACCTATGTGACTGAGATAAACAATGCGATGGACGCAATGGACAGGAGGTAATGTGATGAAAGGTTTTATTGAAAAACTTTACGAGAATGTGAAGGATAATCCTGATACGGCGATGCTGTTTGATGACGTGACGCCAAAGGGACTCACTTATTCCGAGATCTGGGAAAGATCTTCCAGAGTCTATGCCTATTTAAGAGATAAGGGTGTAGGTAAAGAGGATTTTGTGCTGATAAATCTTCCGAGAGGAATACAGCCTGTGCTTGCCATGGTGGGTATATGGAGAGCCGGTGCTGCTTTTGCCCTGGTTGAGGACAATTATGCTCCTGAGCGTATCGCTTTCATCCGTGACGACTGCGGCTGTAAGGCTGAGATAAATGGCGATGTATGGGATGATATTATGATGACAGAGTCTTTGGAAGGCTATGAGACTTTTGAACCTCACGATGCCTGCTATGCCATATATACATCCGGTACCACCGGGAATCCCAAGGGTGTGCTCCATGAATACGGAAATATTCTGCAGTGTGTTCAGTCACTGAACCTGAATGGAAAAAACTTCTTTGAGTCGGGAGAGAGAGGCGCTCTTCTTGCTCCCTTAAATTTTGTGGCATCCATTATGGTGCTCATATATGTTCTCTACCTGGGAGGCTTAAAGACTTATGTAGTTTCCTATGCTACATTAAAGAACCCTGTTCTTCTGATGAAATTCTTTCTTGAAAAAAGGATCACGGTTACCTTCCTTACTCCTTCTTACGTCCGCATGCTTGCAGGCAAGACCGGTCCCTTCTTAAAGAGAATCGTAGTGGGCAGCGAGCCGGCAAATAATCTGTATATAAAGGGATTGGATATCTACAATCTCTACGCCATGAGTGAGAGCGGTTTCGCTGTGGGAGTGTTCCCCATAGATAAGGCCTACGACACCTGTCCAATTGGAAAACCCCAGTTCGAGCTGGAATACAGCATCGTTGGCGAGGACGGAAATGTTGTAAAAGAGGGCGATACAGGTGAGCTGATATTCAAAAACGAATATGTCAGGGGTTATATGAACCTGGAGGTCGAGACAGAGGCTGCCTTTGTGGATGGCGTATATCACACCGGCGATCTGGCGAGAGTCAATGAAAAGGGTGATCTGGTGCTCCTCGGGCGCTCCAATGATATGATAAAGATAAACGGAAACCGTATCGAGCCTGCGGAGATCGAGGCTGCTGTAAAGACCGTGCTGAACCTCAGCTGGTGCGCTGCCAGGGGATTTGAGGAGGAAGGCGGTTCATACCTATGCGCGTATTACAAGGATGACATTACTTTTGATGTGGCTGATGTGAGAGAAAAGCTCTCGAGGCGTCTGCCTTACTATATGATTCCCGCGTATTTCATGAAGATCGATGAGATCCCCTTAAAGGCCACAGGAAAGCTGGACAGGAAAGCTTTGCCTGCTCCTGACGCGAGCAATTTCAGAAGCGAGTATATGGCTCCGAGAAATGAGACCGAGGAGGCAATCTGTAAAGGCTTTGCCGCAGTACTCGGACTTACAAAGGTTGGAATACATGACGATTTCTACGAGATGGGAGGAGATTCTCTCGGCTCTATACAGCTCGTTACCGAGTGCGGGCTTCCCGGTTTGAACACCGGTATAATCTTCAGGGGGCGTACCCCTGAAAAGATCGCGGAGCTCTATGAGTTATCACATGAGCTTGACGACGGCGTTTCTCCTGATGAGAAGAATGATCTGTCTTTAAGGATGGAGCATCCGCTTGGTACGGAGCAGATATATATGGTGGATTATCAGCTCAGAACGCCCATGTCTACCATGTACAATCTGTTTACTCTCTTTTGCATGGACAAGGAAGTGATAGAGACAGAGAAGATGGTTGGGGCTTTGGAGAAGGCGCTCAAGAACCATCCTGTATTCTTTACGACATATTCCTTCAATGAGGATGGTGATATGATTCAGCGCTACACGCCTGAGGTATTTAATCCTATCCTCATAGAAAAAGTCACCGAGTGGGAATTTTTGCATACCATAAAGGACAATCTGGTGCAGCCATTCAAGATCGCGGATCAGAAGGTTCCCCATAAGCTTTACAGATGCCGCGTCTTTGAGACAGAGAAGAATACATATGTTTTCCTTGATGTTCATCACTCAATATTTGACGGAACCTCCTTCAAGGTATTCTTCCAGTCGCTGATGAACGCGTATCTGGGAATGGATCTTGACAAGGATTACTATTATCTTATGCTCAAGAAACGTGAGGATGTAATGCTCACATCCTTCTACGAGCAGAGTAAAAAATACTATATGGACAAGTATGAGGGCGTCAACTGGCAGAATTACCCCACGACCGACAAGAATGACAGAAAGAATAATGAGCTTGGTGAGATAGTGTGCGAGATGGGGGTTTCCCAGGCTGAGATCACTGCAGTTGAAAGAGAATTCCGCATCTCAAGAAACGAGTTCTTCATCACCTGCGCAGGTATAGCAATATCTATTTATAACGAATATCCTGACATCTTGCTGGCCTGGATCTACAACGGCCGTGAGGATGTGGAGATGATGTCATCTGTCGGGTTGATGTTCAGAGAACTGCCGGTGTCATTCAGGTTCAGTGAAAGGATCAGCGTCAGGGATGTATACGCGGATGTGCACGATCAGGTTCAGAGGGCAATAGAGCACAGCGTTTATCCTTATGTGGATGTAAAAAATCACGGAACGACAAGCGATCTGGCATACGTTCTCTATCAGCAGGATCTGAGAGACACCGAGAGCCTGTCGGATATGGGTATGGAGACATGCGATGTCAGACAGAATCAGGCTGCAACACAGACAATGCTCGATATTGAGATACTGGACGGAGAGGATGGACTGTCTATGCTGGTAGACTATGCCGCAAGCCGTTACGATGACAAGAGCATGGACAGCTTTAAGGATCTGTTCATCAGGGTTGTGAAGATCCTTGTATCAAATACATCACAGGAGGATCTGACCTATGCCGATATAAGAAAGTCTGTCAGGGAAAAGAAGGGTATCACCGGAATGCTCAATGGTATCTTCAGAAGAAAGAGGTTCTGATATATCTTTTAGAGGATGGATTATGGGAGAAAAAAATAATATTACAGTATCATGTGTAAATGGCAATTTCACCGGCAGGATCAAAAATTCCGTGGCGTCATTTCTGGGGATTCCGTTTGCGAAGCCTCCTGTGGGGGAGCTGCGCTGGAAGAATCCGGTGCCTGTCGAAGAGAGTGAAGACACCTTTGAGGCTTTCGATTACGCGCCGTCTCCGCTGCAGTCTTACCTTGAATCCGAGAGGGCTTCCGGGAGAGAGCAGAGTGAGGATTGTCTATACCTGAATATATGGGCCAACGAAAATACCATGTCTGAAAAAAAGCCTGTAATGGTATTCATACACGGCGGCAGCTATGGATGGGGAGGTACCGGGGATCCGCTCTACGACGGGCAGAATTTCATTCAGGCACATCCTGATGTTGTGCTGGTTACCATCGCATATCGCGTGGGCTTCATGGGATTTTTGGATCTTTCCATTGTGCCGGGAGGTGAAGAGTACAAGACCAGCGGAAATCTGGGGCTGCTCGATCAGATATGCGCGCTTCGCTATATCAAAGAAAACATCGCGGGCTTCGGAGGAGACCCTGAATGTGTGACCGTATTCGGCGAGTCTGCCGGCGGCGGGAGCGTATCACTGCTCCCGCTTATACCGGAAGCCAGAGGATTGTTCAGGCGTGTTATCGCTGAGAGCGGTTCCGTGTCGCTGACCTACAACAAAAAAGAGTGCCGGCCGCTGACTGAAAAGCTTTTGGAGATCACAGGCGCTGATGATATGGATGATCTGCTTGCCTTATCCTCCGGCGAATTAGAGGAACTTTGTGAGAAACTCTCTGATTACCTGATATTTCCGGAGAGAGATGGAGTTGTCATTCCGACGGATCTCTACGAGGCGTATCGCAGGGGTGAGGCATCCGGTGTGGATATGCTGATCGGTACTAATGCTGATGAGATGAGGTACTGGATAGCTGACATCGGGAGCTTTCGCAGATATCTCTTCATGTGCGATTACCTCTATGAAAATAATATGAAGAGAGTCACATCTTCCGATAGAAAGAGGGTAGAAGCTTTCATGCGGCTTCAGGAGAATACAGGGAGACTGGCGAAGGAGTGGAACATCACGGAATTATATAATGAACTGCTCTTCAGGCTTCCTGCCATACGTCAGGCGGATGCTCATTCTCAAAACGGCGGAAAGACATATATGTATTACTGGAAATATCCGTCGGGGATAAAGAGGCTCGGGGCCTGCCATGCGGTGGAGCTTGCCTATGTCTTCAACAATCCGGATGAGAAGATCTACGCTGGAAATAACATAGACCTCAAGCTTGCTGCTAAGACGCAGCAAATGTGGGTCAATTTTGCAAAGAAAGGAGATCCGTCTGTTCCTGAGAGCGAACCCGGAGCGGGAGACGGGATAGTCTGGGAGAGATATGACTCGATTGACCGCGCGACTATGATTCTTGATAAAGAGATCTCACAGGAATCCGATATCAAGCATCTCCAGAGGGAGCTTCTGGATCCGCTGCTTGATTACGGATTTAACGGCAGCTATAATGATCTGACGCCAAAGGTTCCGGTAGTAGGAAAAGCTGTAGGAATTACCATTGCTGTATTCGGAATAGCGGCAGGATTAGGCTTTGTAACGTACAATCTGATAAAAAACAAAGAAAAATAGAGAAAAAATGAGATGACACTGTTAAAATTCAGATGCAACCCGACATATTTGATTGTTTTTAGATATATCTTCAAATATGACAAGTTGCATCTGTCTTTCATTAAAAGTATATTATGTATTGTTGATTAGCACTCAACAAAAGTGAGTGCTAGCAAATAAGTATCTTATTGTAAAGGAGGAATATAAAAATGAAGCTTGTACCGTTACTGGACAGAGTTGTGATAAAGCAGCTCGACGCAGAGGAGAAGACAAAGTCAGGTATCATACTGGCAGCGAGCGCACAGGAGAAGCCTCAGGAGGCTGAGGTTATCGCAGTGGGACCCGGTGGAATCGTAGATGGTAAAGAGGTTGCCATGCAGGTAAAGAAGGGTGACAAGGTTATCTACTCGAAGTATTCGGGAACCGAAGTAAAGCTTGATGGCGAGGAGTACATCATCGTTCGTCAGAATGATATTCTGGCAATTGTTGAATAATTAAAAGGAGGCGCATAGAAATGGCAAAGGATATAAAGTACGGAGCAGAGGCGAGAGCATCTCTGGAGACCGGTGTTGACAAGCTTGCCGACACAGTCAGAGTCACATTGGGACCTAAGGGAAGAAACGTTGTGTTGGACAAGTCCTACGGCGCACCCCTTATCACAAACGACGGTGTGACCATCGCTAAGGAGATAGAGCTTGAGGATGCCTTCGAGAATATGGGAGCACAGTTGGTAAAGGAGGTTGCCACAAAGACAAATGATGTGGCAGGTGACGGTACTACGACAGCTACAGTTCTTGCTCAGGCGATGATAAAGGAAGGAATAAAGAACCTGGCAGCAGGCGCTAATCCTATCATCCTCCGCCGCGGCATGAAGAAGGCTACTGATTCAGCTGTTGAGGCTCTCACAAAGATGTCGAAGGACGTTACCGGAAAGGATCAGATCGCGAAGGTTGCTGCGATCTCAGCCGGCGATGAAGAAGTCGGAAATTATGTTGCTGACGCCATGGAGAAGGTTTCAAAGGACGGCGTCATCACAATAGAAGAGTCAAAGACCATGCAGACAGAGCTGGATCTTGTTGAAGGAATGCAGTTCGACAGAGGTTATATCTCAGCTTATATGTGTACCGATATGGACAAGATGGAGGCTGAGCTTTCAGATCCTTACATCCTTATCACAGACAAGAAGATATCAAATATCCAGGATATCCTGCCGCTGCTCGAGCAGATCGTACAGAGCGGTTCAAAGCTTCTCATCATCGCTGAGGATGTGGAGGGCGAGGCTCTCACAACCCTGATCCTGAACAAGCTTCGCGGAACCTTCAATGTAGTGGCTGTAAAGGCTCCGGGCTACGGCGACAGAAGAAAGGCTATGCTTGAGGATATAGCCATCCTTACAGGCGGTCAGGTTATATCTTCAGAGCTTGGAATGGAGCTTAAGGATGCTACTCTCGATGATCTCGGACGCGCAAAGAGCGTAAAGGTTCAGAAGGAGAATACCATCATCGTTGACGGCGCAGGGAAGAGTGCAGATATAAAGGCAAGAGTCTCACAGATCAAGAATCAGATCGAGGAGACAACCTCTGACTTTGACAAGGAGAAGCTTCAGGAGCGTCTTGCAAAGCTTTCCGGCGGTGTCGCCGTGATTCGTGTGGGCGCTGCCACAGAGATCGAGATGAAGGAAGCAAAGCTTCGTATGGAGGATGCGTTGAACGCTACAAGAGCTGCTGTAGAGGAGGGTATAATCTCAGGCGGCGGATCGGCATATATCCATGCTGCCAAGGAAGTACAGAAGCTTGCCGACAATCTCGAGGGAGATGAGAAGACCGGCGCAAATGTTATCCTGAAAGCACTGGAGGCACCTCTCTATTTCATAGCAGCAAATGCAGGTCTCGAGGGCTCGGTTATCATCAACAAGGTCAGAGAGTCAAAGATAGGTACCGGCTTTGACGCTGCAAAGGAAGAGTATGTGGATATGGTAAAGGCAGGAATCCTTGATCCCGTAAAGGTTACCAGATCGGCTCTTCAGAACGCTACTTCTGTTGCTTCCACACTACTCACTACAGAGTCAGTGGTTGCGAACATCAAGGAGGACGCACCTGCAATGCCTGCCGGAGGAGCAGGAATGGGCGGCGGAATGTATTAATGCCCAGATAGTTAAAGAAAAGAGCTGTCACATTCGTGGCAGCTCTTTTTTCTTTGTTTTACAGTTTATGAGAGCTTCCTGACAGCCATGTGCTTTAAGTCCTTAAAATAATACATTATAAAATATAGATATTTTTATATGGCTATGTTAAAATATCAATGGTTTTGGGTATGAAAAATTAAATTTGGAGGGTTTATACTATGTTCTACATCGGCGTAGATCTCGGAACCTCCTCAGTCAAGCTTATTCTGGTTGATGAGGCAGGCAGTGTGCTTAATTCTGTTACAGAGGAGTATCCTCTTTCTTTTCCCCGTCCAGGATGGTCCGAGCAGGATCCCGGTGATTGGTATGAGAAATCGATCAAAGGTCTGAAGGAGCTGTTGAAAGATGCTGACAAAACAAAGGTCAGAGGCTTATCCTTCGGCGGTCAGATGCATGGGCTGGTGGTTCTTGATGACGAGGACAATGTCATCCGTCCCGCGATACTGTGGAATGACGGCCGTACTGAAAAGGAGTGTGACTATCTGAATAATACCATAGGGCGTGAAAAAATCTCTGAGTACACCGCGAATATCGCGTTTGCGGGATTTACGGCGCCAAAGCTCCTCTGGATGAAGGAAAATGAGCCTGAGAATTTCAAAAAGATCAAAAAGATAATGCTCCCGAAGGACTATCTTGCATACCGGCTTACAGGCGTACACTGCACGGACTATTCCGACGCCTCGGGAATGCTTCTTCTGGATGTTAAGAACAAATGCTGGTCATCTCAGATGTGTGATATCTGCGGTATAGATATGTCCATGCTGCCAAAGCTGTATGAATCTTATGAGGCGGTTGGTGAGCTGAAGGATGATATCAAAGAGACCATAGGGTTTGATGCTTCCCAAAAGGTGATCGTTGCCGCTGGAGCGGGCGATAACGCTGCGGCAGCCATTGGCACCGGCACCATCGCGGACGGGGACTGTAATATTTCTCTCGGAACCTCAGGCACCGTATTCATCTCTTCTGACAGATTTTCGGTGGACAGCAACAACGCGCTGCATTCTTTTGCGCACGCGACAGGAAGATATCATCTGATGGGATGCATGCTTTCCGCGGCCAGCTGTAATAAATGGTGGATGGAGGATATCGTTGGCACATCGGATTTTGCGGGAGAGCAAAAGGGGATAGACACACTGGGTGAGAATCATGTTTATTTTCTCCCATATCTAATGGGAGAGCGCTCGCCGCATAATGACCCGAAAGCCAGAGGATGCTTTCTGGGGCTCACCATGGATTCCACCAGGACGGACATGACACAGGCCGTGCTTGAGGGCGTAACCTTTGCGCTGCGTGATTCTCTGGAGGTTGCAAAAAGTCTTGGCATCGACGTAAAACGTACGAAGGTCTGCGGAGGAGGAGCCAAGAGTCCCCTGTGGAAAAAGATGCTGGCAAATATCCTGGGCATTTCAGTGGATGTGTTGGCAGTCGAGGAGGGACCTTCCATGGGAGGCGCTATATGTGCAATGGTAGCCTGCGGTGAATATGAGGATGTGACCGCCGCGTGCGAAAAAATAGTTAAGGTCGTTGAGACGGTGGAGCCTGATGAAGACCTGAAGAAAAAATACAACGACAGATATGAGAGCTTCAAGCAGATGTACCCGGCACTTAAGGGCGTGTTTGCACTATAACCATTTAATATTAATATAGGGAGGATTTACAGATGGACAACATTCCAAAGGCAAAAGTAGGTATCGTTGCGGTGAGCAGGGACTGTTTCCCGGAGTCACTGGCGGTAAACAGAAGAAAGGCACTGGTTGAGGCCTACAAAAAGAAATATGATGCTGAGGACATCTACGAGTGTCCGATATGTATCGTAGAGAGTGAGATACACATGGTGCAGGCGTTGGAGGATATAAAGAAGGCCGGCTGCAACAGCCTGTGTGTATTCCTTGGAAATTTCGGACCCGAGATTTCGGAGACTCTGCTTGCAAAGCATTTCGACGGACCAAAGATGTTCGTTGCGGCAGCTGAGGAGAGCCAGGACGATCTGATGGACGGCAGAGGAGATGCATATTGCGGTATGCTCAATGCCAGCTACAACTTAAAGCTCCGCAATGTCGGCGCGTATATACCGGAGTATCCTGTTGGAGACGCAGAGGATTGTGCTGACATGATAAATGAGTTTTTGCCGATCGCAAGAGCAGTTATTGGTCTCTCAAACTTAAAGATAATATCATTCGGTCCGAGACCTATGAACTTCCTTGCCTGCAACGCTCCCATCAAGCAGCTTTACAATCTGGGCGTTGAGATCGAGGAAAACTCCGAACTGGATCTTTTTGAGTCCTTCAAGAACCATGAGAATGACAAGAGAATACCCGATGTGGTAAAGGATATGGAGGCTGATCTCGGAGCAGGAAACAAGAAGCCCGGGATACTCGCGAAGCTCGCGCAGTATGAACTGACGCTTCTTGACTGGATCAATGAGCATAAGGGCTATCGGAAATTTACATGCATCGCCGGAAAATGCTGGCCGGCTTTCCAGACGCAGTTCCATTTTGTTCCGTGCTACGTAAACAGCAGACTTACGGGCAGAGGCATTCCTGTCTCATGCGAAGTTGACATTTACGGCGCATTGTCCGAATATATTGGTACTTGTATCAGCGAAGAAGCCGTTACATTGCTTGACATCAATAATACCGTGCCGAGGGCAATGTATGATGAATTTATAAAAGAAGATTTCATTCCGGAAGATAAATAGGGACATTCATTAAATATTACAAAATCAGCCAAAGATCGGAAGAGCGTCGTGT
>CALFUE010000126.1 GCA_937916345.1 uncultured bacterium | reverse complement strand
GCCCATGGGTCATCCCCGGCAATATCCGCTATCCCTTTGCAGGTAAAATCGACGAGCTCGCCGTCTGGGAGAGGGCTCTGCCGCCCGCGGATGTCCGCCGTCGCTGCCGCCCGGATAGGTCGCCCGCCCCACGGCCGGCCTCCTTCCTGCGTAATCCCTCCGACAAAAGCGAAGCTCCCAGCACGATAAACACTATGGAAAGCCCGCTGAATATGGCATACCAGGGAGCTCTCGTCAGATAGCCCTGTGCGTCAGAAAGCATGTTGCCCAGAGTGGCATCAGGCGGCGCTGTGCCGATACCCAGATAGCTCATACCGCTCTCCGCCAATATCGCATTGTTAAATCCTATCATGACTGCAACCCAAAAGGTAGAAAAAATATTTGGAAGGATATGTACGAAAAGTATCCTCGGGCGGCTCACTCCCATGAGTCTGGCGCGAAGTATATAATCTGCATCACGAAGCCTGATGAACTCCCCGCGTACGATCCTGACAAAGCTGGGAATAAAGGCAATCCCGAGAGAAATGATAAGATTCTTCCTGCCGGGACCAAGCACGCTGATGACCACCAGGGCGAGAAGAATGCTGGGAAACCCGTTTATCGCATCGGTGATACGCATGATCAGATCATCAAACCATCCTCCGTTATAGCCGGCAACAGCCCCTATCAGCACGCCGCAGGAGGACGAGATCACCATCACAAGCGAGGATATCAGGATAGTCTGTCCCACTCCGTTCATGACACGTGAAAGGATATCCCTCCCAAAGTTGTCCGTGC
Source organism: uncultured bacterium (assembly GCA_937916345.1). Classification (GTDB taxonomy): domain Bacteria; phylum Bacillota; class Clostridia; order Lachnospirales; family Lachnospiraceae; genus RGIG6904. The sequence continues at coordinate 6,710 of CALFUE010000126.1, read as the reverse complement.
CGAAGGGGTGCGCTGCTGATGGCGCGGCGAACCGCTCTGCCGCATTCATCCTTGTGGGGTCAGCGGGTGTCCAGAACAGGTTTAATACAGCCACAAAAATGACGATAAAAACCATCGCGCCTCCCAGTATCGTATACATATTCTTTTTTTTAAGCTTTTCCAATATCATCCTTATTTCTCACTGATCCTGGGATCCGCGATGCGGTAGAGCACATCTATCACGAAATAGACTATTATCACAACACCTGTTATATACATTATCAATATCTCGACCACGGGGAAATCTCTGGTTGAGATAGAGCTTATGAGCAGCCTCCCTACCCCGGGAAGCGAGAACACCTGCTCTATGACGATGGAGCCCGCAACTATCTCCGCCACTATCATTCCCAGAAAGGTAATGACCGGTATCATGGCATTTTTCAGCACATGGTGATACATGACACGGAGCTTTGTAGCGCCCTTTGAGTAAGCGGTACGCACATAGTCCGCCTTAAATTCCGTCAGCATGGAATTGCGAAGAAATCTCGCCGTCATGGCGATCTTTGGGATTGCTATGGATATGGCCGGAAAAATAAGATAACCTACAAAGCCTGCGGGATCCTCACGATAGCTCACATAACCGCCGGGCACGAATAGATGCACCAGAATGCCGCAGACATAAGTGACCATAACTCCGATAAAAAACGAGGGAACCGCCATGGAGATCTGTGTGATCACATTTAAGAACCCATCGAAAAAACCGCTGGTGGTCCTGGCCCAGAGCACACCGAGCGGTATTGATACCAATATTATCAGAATGACGGATAACAGCGCGAGAGTGAGCGTCACCGGCAGCTTGTCGCCAATCAGCTCAGCCACCGGCATCATCTCATTCATATTTTTTGCGTATCTGTAGCTGGTGCCCAGGTTTCCCGTCAGCACCCCGCCCATCCAGTGAAAATAGCGGGTGACGGGGGGTTCATCCAGCATCAGCTCAGCACGAAGCGCCGCCTCCCTCTCAGGAGTGGCCTCCGTGCCCAACAATCCTCTGACCACATCTCCCGGGATGATCTGAAACGCCACGAAGGCCATAACTGATACGAGGAGCAGCGTCACTATCAAGGTGATAAGTCGTCTAATAACAAATTTCATGATTTATAAACTGTACTCAAATCCTGCACATAAACAGGGTAAAATTTGTATCCGTGTAAGTTTTTTGAGAAAGCGGTGGTCACAGGTCCGATCTGGATAAAGGCCGTAGCGGCATCATCCGCCATGATCTCCTGCAGTTTCTTGTAATGAGCGACTCTGCCTTCAAGAGTCTTCCGGGCGTTTTTCGCCGCGAGCTCGGCATCAAATACCCCGGACGCGTAATTTATGAAGTTCTTTGAGGAAGTACTCTCAAAACGATCCATGAGATATCCCGGCGTCAGATCGCTGGTGATCCCCGATATGGTTGCCTGGTAATTTCTGTCGGTATAGATATCGGAGAGCCAGGTATTCCACTCTACTGGGTTGATGGTCGCATCTATGCCCGCAGCCTTCATCTGCTCGGCAATGACCTCCGCTGTCTGCATGTGGAATTCGTAATTGGAGGGCACATCGATCCGGAAACTGATGCCGTCTGTGTAGCCTGCCTCGGCCAGCACCTCCTTCGCCTTCCCGGGATCCGCCGAAGTACCGTAAATACTCGTCACATCATTATAATAATCGCCCAAAGCCGGGAGCATGGCTGATGCCACCACGGTGCCATTGCCTCCGGCAACGAATTCATTGACCTCGTCGCCACCTAAAGCATAGCACACGGCCCGTCTCACATTCACATCGTCAAAGGGCGCCACTGCGTTGTTTAAGAACAGCGCCTGAACCACATTTGAAGCCGCGTGCTCGACATTCATATAATCCGATATTTCTGTCGCCTGGGAATCCGTCAGGTAGGCATATATATCGATATTGCCTCCCTTCATCTCCAAAAGCGCGGTATCGGGATCCGCTATGATCTTGAAGGTTGCCCCGTCTACATATGGCACTCCCTCCACCCAGTAATCCTGATTTTTTTCTACCACGATGCTCTCCTGCGGCTTGTAGGACACGAATTTGAAGGGTCCCGTGCCGATCGGTTCGCTCTCACTGTCTTCGCCGCTTCCCGCGGGAATGATGGCAGCCGTGAAGTTATAGATCAATTCAGGATTGGGGTCTGATACCGTGACCGTGACTTCTTTTCCGTCGTCTGAAACGGTCACATCCGTGACTATTGACAGAACGGAAATCAGAGGTGTTCCGTCAAGGAGCCCTGACGCTCTCTCCAGAGAATATTTGACGTCTTCAGCAGTAACGGTCTCTCCGTTGTGGAATTTCACTCCCTCACGAAGAAAAAAGGTATACGTATATCCGTCTTCGGATAATGTATACCCACTCGCCACTGCACCGATTAAATTGCCGTCTTCGTCGGGCTTTACCAAGCCCTCGAAAATGTTGAACAGAATCTCTTTAGTTCCTGCCGCTGTTGCTTTGTGTGGGTCAAGACTGTCAATATCCTGCTGTACCCCTACGACTATATTTCCTCCGTATACCGGAGCATTCTCGTCCACGGGTACATCTGATCCGACTTCAGGCTTATCCCCCGATTGAACTGATGTACCGCCTGCGCACCCGCACAGTGCAGTCATCGAAACAGCAAGAATGAGACTAAGTAACTTCTTTTTCATCCTCTTCTTCCTCCTCTGTCTGGTAGGATAATCCCTACTATTTAGTTGTCGAGAGTATAATACACATATATCTCAAAAAAATCAAGAAAATTTTACTGACCACATCCTTAGTTTTGGTTACTATTCACAGCCGTTCCGGCCGCGAAAGTAACGGGTTTTGCACTCCTTGTTTATCACTACAGGCCATATCCACATTGCGAAAAGTACCATAATAAAGCGAGCTGTCAAATTGCCCCAGTGATCTCCGAATGCCGCTACGACAGTCGCCGGAGCGAACCATTCCTTCCACGCGAACATGATGGCGATGCCTATGACTGTCAGAAGAGGCAGCCCGGCGGAACCTGTTGGGATCTCGTAATGGAGCTTATGTCTGTCGATGTAACTTCCGAGCATGATACCCAGAAACGCACCGCAGGCCTTAAAGGAATCGTTCATCATCTTCTGCGGATCCACCAGCAGCTCACCGTCCACATAGTCCATGGGATATGGCTTCAGCGTGATATAGAGGATCGTGGCGACGACGACAACACATCCCGCCAATGTCAGGATATCGATCGCCTTTTCATTTCCGTCAAGCTTTTTTGATACGGCTCCGACCACCAGAATTATGATAACGGATACACAAAATCCGACGATGACATCCTGTGGAGTATGCACTCCCAGAAAGTTTCTGGAAAATCCCGTCAAAGCGATCAAGACAGCGCACAGCACCGCGATCCACCTCTTTTTGTCCTTTTGCCAGACGAATGTCGTACCATACATGGCAGTTCCCACCGTAGTATGTCCGCTGGGGAAGGAATAACCTGTCGCCGCAACCTTTGAATCTCCCGCGGGTTCGATCAGATCGGACCGTATCCATGGGCGGTAGGCGCAGACGGTCAGCTTTATAATTCCGTTTAATATCTCGCCCACACCCCATGTGGTAATGAATCGGTAACCCCACTTCTTGTCCACGGCCCAGAAGATCACGAATGGGAGGAATGGCAGGATATCGACCGCAAATTTTGACAGTGCATTAAAAAATTCGTCGAATACACCTCCTGTGGCATTCCTCAGATCCTGCAGCAGCAGTAAATACTGAATGTCAATTTCCATTTTTTAACTCCTTTCTTGCATTTCCAACCCGTCGAATCATCGCTGCTGTCGCAGGAAACACACTCTCCGGGGCAGGATTTATCTTAACCTTAAAGTGTAATACCGTTTTTTTGAAGCAGCTCACGAGCCGACTCTACGGAGTCAACTCCAGCAGGATTCTTGATGGGAGCGAATTCTTTCTCACGGATGACCTCATAAGGCAGGCAGGAATCCAGCTGATGTATCATATCAAGAACGAGACGCTCAAATTTATAGCCGTTCGGCTCCGACGGTTTTACTTCATTTCCTTTATCGTCAATATGCGCGATCTTCTTTTCCACAATATGCATCGGCATCTTGTCATCCGCGACAGCATCAAGCTCCGGCACATGAAACAGGTAGTTCAGGATGACGCCGTAATTATATGCCGGATCGCCATTCTCATCCTTATCGTCCATCATCTCCCGGGACAGCTCATAGTATTCAACAATGGACGGTTTCCCATCCTCCAGGCACATGACACCGACCTTCTCATCGGGAGCTGCTTTTTTTACCACCTTTGCACCGACGGACACTCCGGCCAGAGCCGTCGCCCCCAGAAAACACGGGTCACAGATCCGCTGCAAAACATTGTCCACCGCAAAGATATTGATCCACTCGATCCCCTCATCCGTCAAAATTCTGTCCAACCCGGCGCAAACCATGGAGGAGTACCAACCGGCATTGCCGTTCGGCGATGTGGAGATCCTGTCCTTCGCCTCCATATAGAGCTTTCCATTATAATCGCACGCGGGCGCCATACTCTGCTTGAAGAATACAACGCGGTCCTCTTTGTATCCAAAATAATCGTGCTCCCTTAAAAAGCTGACAGTTGCCTCATGATTTTTTTCGCTGGTCATGATAAACAGGCGAATCCAGGTATCAGACTCCTTTACCACTTCCAGAAGATTTTCGATGAGTCGCTGGAAAATATAGACGGGCCTGGTCAGACCGATATCGTACATTCCCTTAGGAGCATCCGAGCCAAGACGCGTTCCCATACCTCCGGCGAGCAGCAGCGCCGCTGTCTTCCCTTTTTTTATCAGAGATATGCCCTCGTCACGGAATTCCTTTTCGCGCTTTACAATCTCATCACGCTGCATTGCTGCAAGGGGAGAAAAAGTGCCCCGGCTAATATCCTTTTTGTCTATGATATGGGACAATACACTTAAGTCAGTCTCCTCTATCTGTGCCAGCAGACTCTCCTGCTGTGCCTCGCTCAACTCGTCAAAGAACCCCAGCACATGTCCCTGCCCGAAGGCCTCCAGTTTTTCTAATGCTTCAGTTTTATTCATTATCGTCTCCTCCTCTGATAATACCATCGCTGCCGCTTCATTTTTTTCTCTTTGGAATTCTTATTATTGCAGTGGTTCCCATTTCATGCTTACCCGATATTTCCAGAACTCCGTCCACCATCATAGAAAGCCGCTTTCTTAAATTTATCAGCCCTACATGCTTCCTCCCGTCATCGGGATAAACTCCGTCGACATAACCGGGACCATCGTCCGTCACCATCACCTCATATCTGTCAGGATGATCACAGGTCGATATCCTGATATGCAGCGGATGAGCCACCTTTCCCATACCGTGCACTATTGCATTTTCCACCAACGGTCGCACTGACAGCGGCGGGAGCATAAAATCCTGACATGCGATATCATATTCGATCTCCAGACGTTCCTCAAATCTCGCTTTTTCCAGACGCACATAATTCTCTACCGTCTGAAGCTCCCAGCTGACGGGTACAGGCTCCTGAGATGTGATGGCTGACAGATTGGTTCTCAGATAATCGGAAAAATCCCCCAAAAGCTCCTTTGCGCTCTCCGGATCTCTGCTGCAGAGATGATAAACGGTATTTAGTATATTGTACAAAAAGTGGGGCTGTACCTGCTGGACCAAAAGAGCCATCTCCATATCGGAAATGTGGGATCTCTGATCCATGCAATCTCTCAACTCCCGGATACGATCCGACATGGCTATGGCAAAAAGCATGACCGCGATGGCGGTGTACAGCAGGTTTGGTCCTCCCACATAGCTGCGTATCACCGATACAGCTGACGGAACGGCAATATACCCCAGGTGCAGAGCCATGGAGCCGGGGGTGAAACTACCGCGGTGTATAATGAGCATAATAACAACCATCATTATCAGCACGTACCCGAATATCTGTCCTATGACATAAAAAACGCCAGGGGTAGTCTGCCCGTCGCTGCCGATGAAAACAAGTCCTGTCACTCTGCTCCATATCCAGTATAGCAATCCCGCAGTGCCAACGATACAGGCGGCTATAGCCCACACAACAGAACACTCATTTTTTTCTGTTATAATATAACGGATATAGATCGGATATATCGTAAGCAGGGCAAAATAGCTTGACACAGCTATGAGCTCCAGTAGAATATTTACCGTTCCCAGATAGATAAAAATATACCAAACACCCTGACTTACCAGCATTACGAGCAGATCAGCCAGAAGAATGACCAAATAACGACCGGAAGTACTTCTTTCTTTTAATCCTGCAAAACTTCCGATCAGGAGGCCCAATATAAAGACAGCAGCCGTAAAATCCGCTGTCGCTGAGATAAGTGAATTCATATGCCGACTATTCCCTGTATCTGTACCAAAGTTCCCCATTGGTAGGCTCTGCCCATGAATACTGGCTCATATACTCACCGTTATAGGAGGCAGCTGTCACCGTCCCGTTCAACAACTCGTAATAATCACACGAAATACCCGAAATGTCAAGCCCTATACCACCGCGTTTTCTAATGACTATGTCGGGGAATCCGGCCTCATCGAAGATCTCTCCCAAATCTCTTCTGATACGGTTTAAATAGGAATACCCGAGGGTCTCCTCCTTTGTGTCCTCCCCGAGAACCAGATCGGAAGAGCACACGTCTGAACTCCAGT
>CALFUE010000125.1 GCA_937916345.1 uncultured bacterium | reverse complement strand
ATGTTGAAGATCGCAAAGATCCGCTCCTTCAGCCGGACAAAGTCCGCCGACGTCCGGTCTCGTCCCGGGCCCAGTTCTACCTTCAGCACACTCTTCACCATGCCAGGGTTGGGTGTCATCACCACCACACGGTCAGCCAGATAGACAGCCTCCTCCACGCTGTGGGTTATAAAAAATATGGTCTGCCCCGTCTCTGCACTCATGCAGGAGAGCTCTCGGCGCAGGGTATTTGATGTCTGCTTGTCCAGCGCTGAAAACGGCTCATCCATCAACAGCACCTCCGCCCCCATGGAAAAGGCTCTGGCCAGCGCAACCCTCTGGCGCATCCCGCCGGAGAGCTTGTGTATGGGATAATCCCTGTAGTCGGACAACTGTACCATGGCGAGATATTTCTCCGCTATCGCAGTACATTCCTCGTCAGGCATATCCGTGAGTTTTAATCCGAATTTAACATTTTCCAGGGTGTTCAGCCAGGGAAACAGGGCGTGCTCCTGAAACATCACAACCCGGTCGGCTCCGGGAGCCTCGATCTTTCTCCCCTCCAGCCTGATCTCGCCGGACGTGGGGGATAACAGCCCCGCTATCATATTGAGGAGTGTGCTCTTTCCACAGCCGCTCCTGCCAACCACACAGATGAACTCCCCCTTCTCTATGCCGAGGTTTATGTTGTGGATAGTGGGAAACTCCGCGTCCTCAAAGGTCTTGCTCACATTATCTATCTCAAGAAACATAGGCTTTCCTCAATTCAAAAGACTCTTGTCCGTGTAGAGCGACTCATAGGTCGCGTCAATAAAGCCCTGTGCCACGGACAGATCGCCGAACTCCTTCATGGCGGTCTCGTTGACCTCCGTCGAAAGAATGATCTTTGTGAAGGCGTTCTGCAGAACCGACTCGGAAAGCTGCTTGCCGGTGGCGCTGTTTATCTCGTCATTGACCACCTTCGCGCAGTCCGCGATATTATCCCTCATATAGTCAGTAGTCTGTTCATGAGCCTCCAAAAATGCCTTCACCACATCCGGATGCGCCTTCAAAAAGTCATTTCTCACCACCACTACCGCCACCGGATAATCTCCGTTCATGTAGGCTTCATCATAGTCAAGCACGATCTCCGCTCCGCTCTCCACCAGTGTCGAGCCCCAGGGTTCAGGCACAAATGCCGCGTCGATATTGCCGGCGTCCATCATATTGAGGACATCGGCATTCTCTACGGCTGAAACCGTCACATCTCCGCCTTCCTCTACGGTGGAAAGTCCTGCGTCCTCCATGAGTTTTAAGAGACACAGATGCTGAGTGTTTCCGATCTGGGGTATCGCTACGGTCTTTCCGGAAAGATCTTCCACGCTCTCTATATCGCTGCCTGCCGCCCTGATCAGCTCGGCTCCGGCCTTTGTCGCGCCCGAGAGCAGGGTCACATCCCCGTCCGACCTGACATTTGCGGTGATGGCAGGAACAGGTCCGATATATCCTATATCTATGTTTCCGGAGAAAAGCGCCTCGACCTCTGAAGGACCGGCGTTAAAGGATACCCAGTTTAAGGTTGCGTCGGGGAGCGCTTCCTCCAGAGTCCCCTCCGCTTTCATATACAATGCCTGGGCATGAGTCACATTGTTGAAATAACCGATGTTTACGGTGGTTTTTCCGCTGCCCCCGCAGCCGGTGAGAAATACGGCAGCAAGAGCGGCCGCGCATACATAAGATATCGATCGCTTTTTCATTGCGTTACCTCCAAAAATATCACATAAAGTGGAAAATCCTACAAGTAAAAAGTCTAACGAATGAGCTCCTGAATTGCAAGATGGGAAGAATAAATTATTTCCCGAATCTCTCCGGTGAGATCCGCTCCCCTTACACTCACCGGTACATACTCCCTGGTATGACCTGTATTTACACCGTTTACAAACTTCTCAAACAATACGCTTAAAACTTTTCCCTCAAGGGATTTCTCGAAATCCGCAGTCATTGCGTCCGATGCCTCTATGAGAAGCCCCGCCCTTTTCTTCTTTTCGGCAGCTGTGAGCTGTCCCGGCATTTTCGCGGCAGAAGTACCCTCTCTCCTCGAGTAGGGAAAGACATGCATGTGGTAAAAGCCTGTTTTTTTCACAAACTGAAGCGTCTCCTCAAACTCTTCTTCCGTCTCGCCGGGAAATCCTGCTATAACATCCGTGGTTATGGCCACGGTGTCGTAATACCTCCTCAGGCGGTCTACGCAGGCTTCGTATTCCGCCGGAGCGTAGTGCCGGTTCATCCTTTTCAGTACACCGGCAGAACCGCTCTGCAGTGAAAGATGAAAATGAGGACATAACTTTTCCATGGAGCTTATCTCCCTGACGAAGTCCTCCGTCATCACCATGGGTTCCAATGAGCCCATCCTGATGCGCCCGATGCCCTCCACAGCCTGAAGCTCCGCCAGAAGTTCTATCAGAGAACTGCCTGTATCCGCCCCATATCCGGACAGATAAATGCCGCTTATGTCTATCTCCCTGTAGCCGTTCCCGGCCAGAGCCCTGACCTGATCGAGCACCGCAGCCTTGGGCATGCTCCTGGCTCTGCCCCTGGCGTAGGGTATTATACAGTAGCTGCAGAATCTGTCACAGCCGTCCTGCACCTTGATAAAGGCTCTGGTATGATCCAGGACGTCAGGAAGCTTCATCACCTCAAAAGGAGTACCCTGACGGAATATGTCGCTCTTTGCCTGAAGATATGTGTTTTTGTTAAAATATTCTTTTATAAGCTCGGGAATACGGGATTTCTCGTTGTTACCGACGGCAAGATCCACCGGGAGCCCCTCAATGGTATCCCCGGCGGTATTGACAAAGCAACCCATGGCGATGACTACGGCGTCCGGCGCGATCTCCTTCGCGCGCCTTATCATCTGGCGGGATTTTTTGTCAGCCACAGCCGTGACGCTGCAGGTATTTATGATATATATGTCGGCCTGCGCGGTGAAATCAACTTCCTCGAAGCCCTCGGCCTTCAACATTCCGATCACAGCCTCACCCTCGCAGATATTCACCCTGCAACCCAGATTGTGCAACGCAAACCGCATGTCTACATCCTCAGATCGACCACTTCCACGGTCTCTATTGCTTTTTCTGTCAACTCTTCGATCTTTCCTTCCAGAT
>CALFUE010000124.1 GCA_937916345.1 uncultured bacterium | reverse complement strand
GACGCTCTTCCGATCTTATGCATCAAGTTGTTTTTCATTTTTTCTCCCTCTAAACACAATCAATTTGCTGATTATATAATTCGTCGCAACCACCACGACCTGCGCGATGATTTTTACCGCAACGCTGTTAAACTCAAGTTTCGTGATGAACACGAACAGCAAAACTTCCTCCAAGGCTAGCGTTCCGAGCCTTCCAGCGAAGAACGAGGCAAGTTGCCACAAAAGCCCCTTCGTCGTTTCGACATCCGACTTGAACACCCAAATTTTGTTCGTCACATATACGAACAGAACCGTGACAATCCACGCAATCACATTCGCCACAAGCTCATTCAGACCCATTGCACCAATCAGCAATGCGAAACTCCCTATGTTCACTATGGCTGAAAGTCCGCCAAAGAACAGGTACAAAAGCACTTCCCTATATTTCATATAGAACGGCCTGAACAAGCGAAAAACCGGCAGAGTAAACAGCGAGTCGAAAATATCCTTGTCTTCCGCCATCGCCTATGCCGCCTTTCGGGAATGTGAAGAGGCTATTCCTTGTATCCGACAGCAATTGAATTTCCCCCCCCCATGTACAGTTTATATCCATATCGTATAAAACCATGTTTTTCATATAACTCCCCGATTTCCGCCGGCTCCAAGTCCTCCGGTAACCTTCTCTCCAATGGGGATCAGCGTCGGAGCCTTGCAAAGCTCAAGAGCCTGCACATCAGTGTTTACTCCAACGAACTCAACACCGATAATATTTGCATCGATCATGCGGTTTACGGCGTTGTTTCCGCCTCCGCCAACACCGACAACTACGATCCTGGCTTTGCTTAATGTGTCAAGATTGCTGATCTCAAGCATCGGCATATCCATATAGCTTCCCTCCTCATAATAACGCTGGTTTATTATCTGACTTACTTTAGTCGTATGCCAGTGCTGTCAACAACTCACTTAGTTCGTTGTACAGTACCAGGCTTCTGATATATATTCCCTATGAAAACAAATCTCTAAGGAAACGCAGATTAATTCAGCGTTTCCCTGGCAATGCTCCGCAAGGATCGCAAAAAACCGCTTAATAACAGCACTTCGTGCCTGCAATTTTCGCGAGCGAAACACTTAATCAGTATTTCCCTAAACATCCAATATGTTATTCTACCCTTATTCACACGCTTTGGCAAGGGTAAATTTTTACCACTTCGCTCCACCCGGAGCAACACGCTGTCATTTACAGCCATAAAGTAAATGATCAACATATATAAACGCTCTGTATCCACAGCCACCATCTAAATCACGGGCGCGCAGGCTTAATTTGGTCCAAAGATTATGTCCGTGGTCTGAGGCGTCCAGTTTTCCATGTGGAGCACACCCTTCTTCTTTTTTATCTTCGGAAGAATTTTCTGAAGCCTCCTTATCTTTTCAGTCAGCTCATCCCCGGTTCCCAGCTTCACCTGTATCTTTTTGATGTAAAGCGTCATCTCGTGCCCGTCAAAACTGATCTTTTTGACGGATATTCCGTATTTTTTTAACAGCCCCGCTAAGAGCAGCAGATCGGAGAGCATACTGTCGTCGTCTATAGAGAGCTTCTCATAAACCACCACACTCCCCACATCTATACCGTCAACCTCGGGCACACCCTTGATCTCACTGCCTGAGATCTCTGTCACGAAGCCGTCCTTGTCAAAATAGGCGTACTGCCCTACTGACTGTATATAGAGATAGCCCAGTATTCCCTTCTCGTAAACCTTTACATGGATGGTGTGGGGATCCACAAAGCTCATCTCCATGGTGTCGATGAAGGGTATCTCCTTCTTTCCACCGTAATTATAGCTAAAGAACAGATAGAGCGTGCTCCAGGAATTCTCATCCGAGAGCAGTATCTCCTTTATCTGATCCTCGCTGTATACCTCGTTGCCCTCCACTTCTATATTATCCAGGACAAAAAGCCTGGTGGCGAGCATATATCCCACCACCCCCAGCACTGCCACAATGAGCAGCACCGCAAGAAACGGTATAAAGCTTCTCTTTTTTTCACTCTTCATAACCTGCTCCCGGATCAACCTTTATATTTCTGGAGACTGACAGTACAATACCTATCTCCGCCAGTATCAGCATTGTGGAGGTTCCACCGTAGCTGAAAAAGGGCAGCGTCACACCCGTGTTCGGTATGGTGTTTGTGACCACCGCTATGTTTAACAATACCTGAAGGGCGATATGCACCATGATGCCCGTGACAGTCAGCGATCCGAAGAGAGAGCCGGCATTCATCGCCACAACCATACATCTCCAGAGCAGCAGCACGAAAAGCAGTATTACACAGACCGCGCCGAATATACCAAGCTCCTCGCAGACCACGGCGAACACCATATCGTTTTGAACCTCCGGGATATTTCCAAGCTTCTGCATGGAATTGCCAAGTCCCTTTCCGAAGAGGCCGCCGGAGCCTATGGCATAGAGCCCCTGCATGGTCTGGTATCCCTTGTCGTAGGCCTCCGGATTCTTCCAAACCTCTATCCTCTCCATGCGATAGGCAAAAAACTGCAAAAACAGATATCCTGCGCCGACACCCGCACCCAGCAGCGCCACAAATGGCAGATACCACTTATTGGCCACAAAAATGACAGAAAAACCGATGATCGCAATTATTATGGCTGTTGACGCGTTGCTCACAAAAACTACCAGGGTCGGCACGAGCACGAACATCACTGCCAAAACCACCACATATTTGAACTTTTGTACTTTTTTTGGCATATCTGATATCACAGCCGCGAGCATAAGTACCACAGCAATTTTCAAGAGCTCCGAGGGCTGAAATTCAAAACCGCCTATCTTTAACCATCTCCTGGACTCATGATGCGTAGTGCCCAGAGGTGTAAAGACAAGAAGACATAAAATGAGGGAAATCCCGTAGAAAAGCTTCGCGAATTTCTTGAAGAGCCTGTGGTTCAGGAAAGATATAAAAAGCATGGCAAGAAATCCGACAACCTCATAGACAAGCTGTTTTTTCAGGTAATACGCCGCATCCCCGTATGTCACCTGACCGTCGTAGGTGCTGACGGAATAGAGCATCACAAGACCAAAACAGAGCAAAAATATCACCAAAAAAAGCAGTGTGTAGTCAAAATATTTAATTTGTCTCTTCTTCAGTTCCGAAACCATCTCTATAACTTTCTGACAAGCTCCTTAAAAATATCACCCCTTTGCTCATAGGACTTGAACATATCCCAGGAAGCGCAGGCGGGCGACAAAAGGACATTTTCTCCCGCTACCGCATTTTCTGCGGCATAATCAAAGGCCTCCTCCATGGTCTCAAAGCTTATAGTATCGGTAAATCCGAGGTCCTCAGCCTCTTCCTTGATCCTGTCCTTTGTCACGCCTATCAAGAGAAGCTTCTTTACACGGCCGTCAAAGCATTCGATCCAATCCTTAAAGCTTCCGCCCTTGTCATAGCCGCCTCCTATCAGATATGTCAGTCCGCTCATGGCGCAGATGCCTTTTATGGCAGCATCCGTGTTAGTCGCCTTTGAGTCGTCATAATATTTCACGCCGTTTTTCTCGCCGGCAAACTCGATCCTGTGAGCCACGGCGACAAAGCTCCTTAACCCCCTTTGGATCGCGCTGACATCTGCCCCCATGGAAAAGCTTAAGGCTATGGCCGCCATTGCATTCTCGTGATTGTGAGTCCCGATGATATTCATCTCGGAAACATTAATGATATCCGTGATAACGCCGTCTGCCGAGCACTTTATGACACCATCCTCAAGGTAATATCCCGTATCGATCTTTTTCGCAGAGGAAAACCAGATGACATTTTTCTTGTCGCTTATCTTTTCTCCGAAATCCCTGAGCACATCATCATCATAGTTTAACACGACAGTCTCAGCATTTATCGCGATCCTCTCCTTTGCGGCGATGTACGCCTCCATGGTATGATGCCTGTTCAGATGATCCGGCGTGATATTCAGTATTGCAGCGGCCTTCGGGGCAAACTCCTCCACTGTCTCAAGCTGGAAAGATGATATCTCCGCAACCATAATGGTCGTATCCTTGGTATCCGAAACATTCCCGGTAAAAGGATTTCCTATATTTCCTACCACTCTCACATCATCAAAGGCATTCTTTAAGAGTTCTCCCGTGAGAGCTGTGGTAGTAGTCTTTCCGTTTGTTCCTGTAATGGCGCATATACTGCCCTTTCCGCAGAGATACCCTAACTCTATCTCGCCTATAATGCGCACTCCAGCATCTTTTATAATGAGCGCGTCCGGACAGTCAAGAGGGATTCCCGGCGAAAAGACCGCCAGGTCAAACTCCTTCGCGATAGCTGTCGTCAATCCCGACAATATCACCCTTTCGACTCCCGTGTCCTGCTTCAGCTTTTCAGTGTCCAGCTCCTTGTTTCCATCATAGAGAGTTACTTCCTCTCCCCTGGTCTTTAAGAGTTTTGATGACGCTATACCACTCTTTCCTGCTCCGACTACCAAAATCTTTCTGTTCATCCGAAATACCCCCAAAGTCCGATCAATACCAAAAGCACCGTCACAACAGCAAAAGAATTAACCACCTGGGTCTCACTCATACCAGAGAGCTCAAAATGGTGGTGTATGGGCGCCATCCTGAATATCCTCCTTCCGTGTGTGAGTTTGAAATACGTCACCTGCATCATCACTGAGAGCACCTCAACCCAATATATCAGACCCACTATCAGCACAAAAACTATCGTCCCCGTGAGATAAGCGCATATAATTACAAATCCGCCCAAAGCAAGGGAGCCTGTATCGCCCATGAATATCTTTGCGGGATTTGAATTGTGCATCAGGAATCCCATCAGTGCACCTCCCATGGCAGCACAGAATATGGATACCACAGTGTTGCCAGTCGTTATAGAAACCACTGCGAAGAACACAGCCACAGGCACGGTGACACTGCTCACCAGGCCATCCACACCGTCTGTCAGATTAACTCCGTTTATGGTGCCAAGCACCGCGAGAAAGAATACTACATATCCCAGCCATCCCAGATGTATGGTTCTTCCGATAAAGGGAAATCTCACACAAGTGATGAGGGAAGGATCCTTGTTGATCAGAAAGATCAGGAGAAGCACCGTCACTGCAAAAAGGAGCAGCATTTTCTGCCACGCCTTTAATCCGTCGGACTTGTGCTTCTTCGCCTTCAGAAAATCATCCAGAAATCCGGTCAGACCATAGAGCGTCACAAGACCGAACACAATGAACAGATCCGTGATCTGATCAGCATCTATTCCCATAAGAAGGATCGCTGCTGCGCAGGCCACAAAAACACCTATCAGAATGCCAAGGCCCCCCATGGAGGGTGTGCCCGTCTTCTTCTGGTGGCTCTCAAGCTCCTCCCGCTCCGTATTGCCGACCTTTAACCGGCGAAGCACCGGTATCAGCGGCTTTTCGCAGAAATAGACTGCAAAAAACGATATAATAACTGTCAGTACCAACATAATACTTCCTACTCATCCTCCTCTGCTTCAGCATCTCCTCCTGCTGTCTCCTCAGGGATCCCCTCTATGCGCTCAGAGCCCCCGGCCGATTCTTCATCTATATCCAGCTCATCCGTATCCCCTGTGTCACCCACCGTGTCATCTTCAGTGGGAGTATCCTCAGCCACAGGCGTTATCAGCTTTGAGGCACTGTATGTCTGCTGTACCTCGACTGCATGCTCCGAAAAGATCGCTACTCCCGTCAGCATATTTGTACTCTCGGGATCATAGTCATCCCCGGGAATCTCCTCGTCCGGATAGACACCCAGATATGGCAGCGCCTCCTCCAGTATCTCTCTGACTATATTCTGCGCGAAGGTCGAATGGGGCTGATCCGCCGCATTCGGTCTGTCCACAACGCAGTAAATCACCAGCTCCGGGTCATCCGCCGGAAGATATCCAATAAATGAGACCAGATAATTAATCCCATCTCGCGGTATCATCTGCGCAGTACCGGTTTTGCCACCCATGGAGTAGCCCGGCACCTTTGCATAGTGTCCCGTTCCATCACCGGAAGTAACCTTGTTCAGGTAACCCCGCAGAGTATCAGATGTAGATCTGGCGATGGTTTGCTTTAATACCTCGGGGCTTTTGTGCATCAGAAGCTGTCCACCGGGAGAAACCACCTCGCTCACCACGTAGGGCTGGTACATATATCCCCCGTTTATCAGGGATGAAAAGCCTGTGATAAGCTGGATCATCGTAGTATTAAAGGTCTGACCGAAGGAATTAGTCGCCAGATCTATGGGTTTCATATTATCGGCGGTATAGACCAGGGAGTCTGTCCTTGCCTCACCCGGTATGTCGATATTTGTTCTCAGGCCAAAGCCGAAAAGCCTCTGGTATGTGGTAAAATTGGATATACCGATGGCGTCCGCCATCTGCATAAGGGCGTCGTTGCAGGAATCCATCAGCGCTCCCTCCAATGTCTCCATGCCATGCCCGTAGATGTTCACGCATCTGATGTAATAGTCGGCCACGTGCTGCCCTCCGTCGCAGAGATAGACTTCATCCCCCTTTAAAGAGCCTGTATCGAGGCCGCAGGCCACGGTGAACGGCTTTGCCGTAGAGCCCGGCTCATAGGTGGAGGATATGCAGTAGTTCTTCCAGATACCATTCAGCGCGTCATACATCTCATCGTCATCCATCGCCGATATTTCTTCGTCAGTGTAATACGCGCTCAAGTCTCTCGGGTTCGAGAGATCGAAATCCGGATAATCCGCCATGGCCATGACCGCTCCGGTCTTCGGGTTCATTATGATGACGCCGATATTTTCGGCACCTGCCCCATCCCTGTAATTATTCCTGTAAACCTCGGCGAACTCGTGGATCTTGTCCTCCACTATCGACTGCAGATTCACATCAATTGTGCAAACCACCGTACCACCATCAATAGCAGGCTTCGTGGTCCTTTCGTAATCACTGTCGGTATTGAGATATCCGAAGGTTCGTCCGTTCACTCCAGTGAGATAATCCTCGTAATAGCTCTCCAGACCGCTCATTCCGCTTCCGTCGTTTTTGGTAAAGCCTATGACACCGTCCGCCAGATTCCCGTAGGGGTAAACCCTGATATATTCCTTCTCAAACCAGAGCCCCTTCACCAGGGGATGCTCGCCGTCGTTCATCATATCGTAGAGCAACCTCATATTTTCGTATGACATGCGCTTGATCAGGATATTGTATCTGCTGTTCGGCTTGTTTTGCAGAATATCCCTAATGTCGCTCTCCTTCAGCTCATCACCGTAACACTCCACGACAGCCGTGACGGAAGGATCAATATATGCATCCCTTGAATTGATGACGTATGCATCAAGGACGAGATTGTATACATCTACCGAGGTAGCAAGAAGAGTGCCCTTGGAATCGGTAATGTCACCTCTCCTGTATGCTATTGTAGAAGAATCATAGGCCTGCTGCGAGAGAACAACTCTTTCATATACATCTCCATTTACGTCTTCGATGTACATGAGTCTCGCCACCAGGCCTATAAATGCTATGATGAGAAAAGCGAATACGACGATAAGCTTTTTCTTCATCCTGTATGTAAATATTTTTGTACTCTTTGTGCGTGCCATTTACGGAATCTCACTGTATTGCGTCATATAATCCGGGTGCTCCACGCTGTAGTACACGATCCTGTCGGGGTCGGCATATCCCATACCGAGCGAAATCGCCTCATCTCTTATCTCCTGCAGATCAACCACAGAATAAAGTCTTTTTTCATCCGCATCGTTAGTAAACTTGATGTTGTTGACCGAAGCCTCCAGGGAAGCGATACTCCTCATGTGCTCAAGCACCTCTGCTTGTAATTTTATATAATATCCCGCTGTAATGCAAGTTATAATAACAGCAAAGGATAAAAACGCCACATAGCCGCGGCTCATTAACAGCGCCTTCTGCTGATTTCTGCGGGAATGCTGTTTCCTCCTGCGCCTACGGTTGCGTTCCTCTGCGCTTCTTTCTTCCTCGACCACAAGCCTCTGCCGCTGAGACTGCCAGAAATCTTCCTCCGTTTCCAAAACACGGGCTGCGCTGGATGGTTCGTAATATCCTCTTGCCATTCTTAACTCCTCCTTCCCAAAAATCTGCTCAAATCTTCTCGAAAACCCGAAGCTTCGCGCTTTTTGACCGTGGGTTTTTCTCAATCTCCTCATCAGAGGGAATTATGGGATGTCTGGTCACAACCCTGCCCACCTGCACTCTGCCGCACACGCACACCGGGAAATCCGGCGGACATATACACGGGTTTTCAAGCTTCCTGAAATGTTCCTTTACTATTCTGTCCTCCAGGGAATGAAATGTGATCACACAAAATCTCCCCCCTGCTTTAAGTCTGTCTGCTATGGCATCAATACTGTTTTCCAGTATCGCAAGCTCTCCGTTCGCCTCGATGCGAAGAGCCTGAAATGTTCTCTTTGAAGGATGACCACCGGTTTTTCGTGACTTTTGAGGGATAGATCTCTCTATGATGAGGTTTAATTCACCGGTGGTCAAAATTGGTTTTTTTTCTCTAAACCTCACTATATTAGCAGCTATCCGGGAGGCAAACCGCTCCTCGCCGAAATCTCTTATAACCCTTGTCAGTTCTTCCTTTGAATACTCATTTACTATCTCCTTCGCGCTTAGGGGTTCATCCTTGTCCATCCTCATGTCCAGAGGTGAGTCATATCTGTAGGAGAATCCACGCTTCTCGTCGTCCAGCTGGTGAGAGGACACCCCCAGATCCAGCAGAACACCGTCAACCTTGTCGATATCCAGTTTGTCCAAAACCCGCGGGATATCACCGTAATTGCTCTTTACTATGTCAACCCCGTTTTCAAACTCCGATAATCTCCCCCTGGCCGCCGCTATCGCTTCCTCATCCCTGTCTATGCCTATGAGCCGCCCGTTTTTTAATCTTTTTCTGATCTGGGCGGAGTGTCCGGCTCCGCCAAGCGTTCCGTCCACATATATTCCGTCGGGCTTTATATCGAGGTTTTCTATGACCTCATCTAACAGGACCGATGTATGCTTAAACTCCATCGGAGCCTCCTATTTTACTGTTCACAGTCGAATCGCGCACTATGCTGCGCTATTCGACCAACCTGCTTGAAGCACTATTCTATATGTTCAGCCCAAGTTCCATGATGTGCCCGGCTATCTCGTCCATATCGGTATCGGCTGAATTCTCTTCCCAGTTTTGTCTGCTCCAGATCTCGACTCTGGATATGACTCCGGCCAATACAACATCCTTTTCGATACCTGCGTATTCCCTAAGATTTGCCGGGATCAGAGCCCTGCCCTGCTTGTCGATTTCCAGTTCTCCGGCGCCAGAAAAGAAAAATCTGGTGAACTTCCTGGCATCCTTTGCTGTAAGGGGAAGTTCCTTGAATTTCTCCTCGATCTTTTCCCACTCCTCCATGGGATAGGCGTACAGACATTTCTCCAGGCCTTTTGTCACCACAAAGCGCCCCGACAGCTCCTCCCTGAACTTTGAGGGAACTATCAGTCTACCTTTCTCATCTATGGAGTGTGAATACTCCCCCATAAACATGGGCACTACCTCCGTCTGCTTAAAAACGCCTACAAATGATATATCGGTAAATTTTCTCCAAATATTACCACAATTCTTCCACTTTCATCCACATTTATTCCATTTCACCCCACAATATACTCCCCTCCACACAAATTTGCAAGCAAAAATCTGAATTAGTATGCAAAAAGAAAGCGGCCACAATATCTTGTGGCCGCCGCAGTGAAAAATATTATTATTTTCTTCAGTTATTTTATTTTCCTTTGCAAAAATTAAGAGGCACACTCTTAAGGTGTGCCTCTTTGAGTTTACATAATAATCTTCCTTGGGCATTTCTCGGCACATATGCCGCAGCCCTCGCACTTCTCGTAATCGATGTGAGCTATGTTGTTTTCAACCATGATAGCTCCCTTCGGGCAATTCTTTGCGCAGATACCGCATCCGATACATCCCACGCTGCAGTTATCCATAACAGCCTTACCCTTCTCGGTACTGCGGCAGGAAACAGCGTACTTGGAATCATAGGGAACCAGCTCTATCATATTTCTCGGACATACAGCGATACACTTGCTGCAGGCCTTGCACTTCTCCTTGTCAACCTTCGCTATGCCGAACACAATATGTATAGCATCAAAAGGACAGACCTTCACACAGCTTCCGAAGCCTAGACACCCGTACTTACAGGCTTTCGGTCCGCCCGCAGGAGCAGTGGCAGCCGCCACACAATCCTCTACGCCTGTATACTCGTAATTGGTCTTTCCCTTCTCACAGTCACCGCCGCATATCACACAGGCGACCATCTTTGCACCTGAGCCTGCGTCAACACCCATTATGCCGCCGATTTTTTTTGCAACAGGCTCACCGCCAACGGGACACTGATTGACAGGCGCCTCGCCGTTTGCTATGGCCTTTGCCAGACCTGAACATCCGGGATAGCCGCATCCCCCGCAGTTATTTCCCGGGAGAACGCCAAGCACAGCCTCCTCCTTAGGGTCAACCTCCACCTTAAATTTTTCACCGGATATCCCAAGGAAGAAACCTATCAGGATACCCACTATACCCACAACGGTCGCCGCCGCTATTATACCAGTTATCATGATCTCCTCCTTATATTAAAAGCTCATTCCCGAAAATCCCATGAATGCTATTGACATAAGCGCTGCAGCTATGAGAACGCTGGCTGTTCCCACAAAAGGCTTCGGTATATCGTTGTATTCGATCTTTTCCCTGATACCTGCCATGAGAACGATTGCTATGAAAAAGCCCACGGCAGTTGCGAATCCGTTTATCACACTCTCCAGGATGCCATACTCCTTCGTGACATTAGTGAGAGCTACACCCAAAACCGCGCAGTTCGTGGTGATAAGAGGCAGGTAAACGCCAAGGGACTCATAGAGTGCCGGGATCTGCTTCTTGAGGAACATCTCAACAAACTGCACCAGCGCAGCGATCACGAGTATGTATACAATAGTCTTTAAGTATGTGAGATCAATTCCTTTTGAGAGAAGCCACTCGTTTGCAAGCACGAACTTGTATATCAATGCCGTCACAAAGGATGATATCGTGATGACAAAGATAACGGCGCCTCCCATTCCGCTGGCGGTCTCGGTTTTTTTTGAGACACCAAGAAAAGGACAGATACCCAGAAACTGACTCAGCACTACATTATTTATGATGGCGGAGCCAACGGCAATCATTATCAGCTCTTTCATGACTCCTCACCTCCCTCTTTTACTTTTGTCTCCACAGTCTCAGAGATGACAGCCTTTCCAGTGCAGGTAGAAAGAGACGCACAACCTGCGCAGTCACCTGTTATACATCCTGCAGGGGATGCCAGAGGCTTTCCCGCCTCATCCATCTTTTTGCGGACAATATTCATTATGGCTACCAGAAATGCCAGAACCAGAAAAGCTCCGGGAGCCATGATAAAGATCGAGATGGGTGTGAACCACTCCAGCGAGAGCACCTGAAAGCCGAATACCTGACCGGCTCCGAGGAACTCCCTGATGAGTCCAATGATGGTAAGTCCGCAGGTAAATCCCAGACCCATTCCAAGACCGTCAAATATCGACGCATCTACAGAATTCTTTGAAGCATAGCTCTCGGCGCGGCCAAGTATAATGCAGTTTACCACGATAAGCGGTATGTACACTCCAAGGGAAGCTGAGAGATCCTGAAAATACGCTTTCATCAGGAAATCCACTACCGTAACCAGTGATGCCACGATGACGATATACGCCGGCATTCTCACTCCGTCGGGTATCACTTTTCTAAAGACAGATATCAACAGATTCGAGAGGATCAGCACCACCGTGGTGGACAATCCCATTCCAAGACCATTTATGGCGCTGGAGGTAACTGCAAGAGTCGGACACATTCCAAGCATCAGGACAAAAGTGGGATTTTCTTTGATCAGGCCGTTCAACAGGCGTTCGCCGTAAACTCCAGTCTTCTTTTCATTTTCCATATCACTCACCTCCCAACTCTTGTCTGAAATAGTAAAGCGCAGCGTTCACACCGTTTGCCATGGCGCGGGATGTGATGGTGGCGCCGGAGATGGACTCGATCTCGGAATCGTCTCCGGGTGTCTGCTTTACAACCGTAAATTCATCCACATTCTTGTTGTTGAACTGGGAATAAAAAGCCTCTTCCACAGCCTTCGCGCCAAGACCCGGAGTCTCGGCAATGCTTGTGATGGAATAGCCGTTTACGGTGCCGTCATTCTGTATACCCACAGCATAAGTGATGGTATCCTGTGAGGCATCCTTCGCTGTAACCGTGATGACATATCCGAGAGTCTCGCCACCGGCATCCTTTGCGACTTCTATATCGTCAATGGAATCCTTGTATCCTGCGGATGTTACCACCCCGGTCGCGGCTTTTTTGTCGAAATCCTCAAGAGCCTCAAAGGAATCCGCACTGGAAAATACGGTCCTGTAGGCCTTCTGGGCAGTCTCATACTCAGCCGCAGCTATGGGTTCCTTTGTGATGGCATACACTCCGCCGAGTATCAGTCCAAGAACAAGAGTAAAGGCTGTGAGAACCAGGGCGTCATGAACTATCTTTTTATTCATTTCTTCGCCTCCTTTTCCGGTTTAACATAACCAAAATGTCTTGGTATGGTGTATTTCTCGATGATGGGTACCAGCAGATTAGAGAGGATTATGGCAAAGGATACTCCCTCTGCATTTGCCCCGAAGCATCTGAAGAGTCCCGTCAAAAGGCCGCAGCAGATACCAAATATAATCTTGCCCAAAGGAGTGATGGGGCTGGTGACATAGTCGGTAGCCATAAAGAAAGCTCCGAGCATCAGTCCGCCCCCGCATAGCTGGCTCACCATATAGGTCGAATCTGTTCCATGCCCGGAGAAAAGGAACATAAATATCACAAATGTGATGATATAGCTGGCCGGTATAGAGAGATCTATTATCCCGAAAAGGATCATGATTATCGCGCCGATCAGGATGCAGATCACGGAAGTCTCTCCTATTGTGCCGGCGGTGCGTCCTACGAGCATGGCCATGGGGTTAACGCTTTCTCCTGCCCTGATAAGCTGCAGAGGTGTGGCTCCCGAGTACGCGTCACAGTTAAAATTTGTCATGTCTGCCGCGAATGCAGTCACAAGAAAGCATCTCGCACCAAGGGCAGGATTCATAAAATTCTGTCCCAGACCGCCGAAGAGCATCTTTACAACGATTATGGCAACAGCGCCACCCAGCGCTGTCTCCCACAAGGGCAGTGACACGGGAACATTCATTGCCAGAAGAAATCCCGTGACTACGGCACTGAAATCATTGATAGTCACAGGTCTTTTTGTGATCTTGTCAAAAATAAATTCACTGGCCACACAGACGGCAACTGCAATGATTATGTGCAGCAGCGCCCGGACGCCGAAATTGTAGACACCGAATATACCGGCCGGAAGCAGTGCGATGCACACTATCAGCATGGTGGTCGATGTCGAGCTCCCTACTCTCACATGGGGAGATGATGAAACCTTTATCTTATTATCCACATTTGCCTCCTTTTCTCTACTTCTTCGCTGCGGCAGTTCTCCTTGCAACCATCACGGACCTCTTCATGGTCTTGATTGACTGCGCCAGATGCTTCTTTGCCGGACACACGAAGCTGCAGCTTCCGCACTCGATACACTCAACTCCGTACCACTTTTCGAAAGTCTCCATATCATTATGCTCGGAAAACTTTGCCAGTCTCGAGGGAACGAGCTGCTCCGGGCAAACCTCCACACACCTGCCGCAATTGATGCAGGCTGTGGCGGGATGCCTTACCACCTGATCCTCCTTGAAGGCAAGGATAGATGACCCCGTTTTTGTGACAGGAACATTGATATCAAACATTGCAAAGCCCATCATAGGACCTCCGGAGATATATTTTTCCGGTTCTGCGGTACATCCCCCTGCAGCTGCAAGTATATCGGCCACATTCATGCCCGTACAGACATAGAAATTCTTCGGGTCGCTGACAGCGTCTCCCGACACCGTAAATATTCTGTTTATAATGGGTTTTCCATATTTGACGGCATTGTAGATCGCTACGAGGGTAGCTACATTGTCAACGATGCAGCCCGCGTCCGCAGGGAGCATCCTCGAATTGATCTCACGACCCGTAACAGCCTTGATCAGCTGCCGCTCTCCGCCCTGAGGATATTTGGTGCGAAGGCTCATTACCGTGATATTGGGCTCGGAAGCTGTAAGCTCTGTAAGCTTTTTAATGGCATCGGGCTTGTTGTCCTCGATGCCCAATACTCCCTTTGCGTTGTCGAAGAGGCGAAGAACTATCTTCATCCCCTCTATCAGCGACTCCGGATCATCTATCATCTGTCTGTAATCGCTGGTCAGATAGGGCTCACATTCAGCGCAGTTTGCAATGATATACTCTATCTTGTCGGGATCCTTGGGCGAAAGCTTTACATGAGTGGGAAATCCCGCTCCACCCATTCCTACGACTCCGGCGTATTTTACCTTTTCGATTATCTCCTCCTTCGAGAGAGATGTCACATCATCCACTATAACGAAATCGACCTCGTCATACTGACCATCGTTTTCGATAACTATAGACTGAACCATATCTCCGGTGGCAACCCTCCTCGGGGTAATAGACTTGACTTTTCCGGAAACCGATGAAAAAATATTTGCCGACACAAAGCCGCCGCTCTCAGCTATGAGTTGTCCCCTCTTTACGGTATCACCCACGGCAACAACCGGCTTTGCCGGCGCTCCGATATGCTGTGACAGAGGATATACCAGCTCATTTCCGGGCTTAAGCTCCGTGACAGGCTTATTCTTGCTAAGATCCTTCCCCTCGAAGGGATGGACTCCGCCCTTGAATGTTCCTATCATCCTAAACCTCCCATCATAGATATTTGGTAGAAATTACACATAAAAAAAATGCTATACATTGAGTAGTATAGCACTTTTTTGAGGGTTTAAAACAATTATTTTGTTTTACAGAGTGAAATTTTGTACAAAATCACATACAAATTACTCCTTGTTGAAGAAGAACGACTTTGCGCGAGAGAACCCGATATCTTTATAATTGATGATCTGCTCGGTACTTCCGATAAAGAGCGCTCCACCTTTTTCAAGAGATTTGTGGAATTTCTTGTAGATCTCGTCCTTCGCCTCGTCAGTGAAATAGATTACCACATTTCTGCAAACGATGAGGTGGAGATTTGCAGGATACGGATCTCTCAAAAGATTGTGCTCCTTGAAGTTAACGCACTTCTTTATCTCGTCCGAGATCTGATAGGAAGGTCCAACCTTTGTGAAATATTTCTTTTTTAAATCATCCGGAACAGACGCAATACTCTTTTCGTTGTAAAGTCCTATGCGAGCCTTGTCCAGAACCTGTTTGTCGATATCCGTAGCAGTGATCCTGATACCTGAGAGCGGCATGAATTTCGACAGAGCCATAACAAGCGAATAAGGCTCATCACCTGTAGAGCAGGCTGCCGACCATATATTGAGCTTCTTTCCGAATTTGTTGATCAGATCCGGAAATACCTCCTTATCGAGAACCGCCCACTGATCCGGATTGCGGTAAAACTCAGATACATTGATAGTGAGGAAATTGACGAATTCGTCAAACTTTTCTTTGTCATTTGATATGAGTTTTACATATTCATCATAGGTCTTAATATTGTTCTTTCCGATGAGAGTCTCAATACGGCGGCGCATCTGCTTTTCCTTGTATGCATTGAGATCTATCTTTGTAAGCCTGAGTATATCGGTCTTAAATTTCTCGTAATTTTCAAGTGCCATTTTTATTCCCCCAATAGCAAGTATTATTCTTCAGGATCCGTAGCCTCTGCGGCAGGAGCCTCGTCAGCCCCTTCCTGTGCATCCTCGTTTACAGCCTTTATTGAGAGTGAGATCTTCTTGTCCTCCTCAGAGAAGTCAACGACTCTCGCCTCGATCTCCTGACCGATCTTTAACACATCAGAAGGCTTGTCAATATGATCCTTTGAGATCTGCGACACATGGAGCAGCGCATCGATGCCGGGAGCCACCTCGATGAAAGCACCGAACTCGGTCATGCGGGCAACCTTTCCTGTAACGATCTTTCCGACCTCGAATTTTTCGCTTGCGTCCCTCCAGGGATTCTCATCCGGGAAGCGGCGAGAAAGCGCGATCTTCGGTCCGTTGATCTCCTTTATGAAGGCT
>CALFUE010000123.1 GCA_937916345.1 uncultured bacterium | reverse complement strand
TATATCATAGAGTCGCTTGTTGCCCATTATTACTGTATCAATTACGGTATTTTCATCATATTTAAAATGATCCTGCTCCAGAACGGACAGCCTCTGACCGGGTGTTATAATAATATCTCCGTTGGTTGGCTCAAGCTCTCCGGAGAGTATCTTAAGAAAGGTAGACTTTCCTGCGCCGTTTGCGCCTATCAGTCCATAACAATTGCCTTCGGTGAATTTGATATTTACATCTTCAAAAAGGGCTTTCTTACCAATTCGAAGTGTTACATTGGATGCTTGAATCATAACTAAACTCCACGACAAAGAAGATATTATAATAATTCTGTAACCGAATAATCATGATACACCATAATGTGTATTTTTTCAATTACGGGAAATGAAATTGTTTGTTTTCTTTTTGTACCCGGATAAAGTCTTGTCTGAAAAGAAATAATACGATAGAATCGCAGCATGAATATTGTATTATATGAACCTGAGATACCCGCGAATACAGGGAACATAGGAAGAACATGCGTAGCAACAAACAGCAGTCTGCATCTGATTGAACCTCTGGGATTTCGTTTGACAGACAGGTATATCAAGCGCAGCGGCATGGATTATTGGGATCGTGTCAATGTTACGAGATATCTGAATTGGCAGGACTTTATAGAGAAGCATCCCGGGGCGAATTGTTTTTTTGCCACTACCAAAGCTGGCAGAAAGTATTCAGATGTACAATATAGCATGGATGATTATCTGGTTTTTGGACCGGAGAGCAGGGGGATTCCTGAAGTACTTCTCTATAGTAATTCCAGCAGATGTATTCGTATTCCTATGTCAGATGGAGAAAGGTCTCTGAACCTTTCCAATTCAGTAGCTATCATGCTCTACGAGGCACTTCGTCAAAATGATTTTTTTGGTCTTGACTTTTGTGAAGACGGTATAGTATAATGGCATTCGTCGTTTCGACATGGCGAAGTAGCTCAGCTGGCTAGAGCACACGGTTCATACCCGTGGTGTCAAGGGTTCAAGTCCCTTTCTCGCTATTTTTTTATGTATCTACCCAATGCCATTTGTTTACGCAGCATCATGTGCCACCGGCACATGATGGGGTTCAAGTCCCTTTCTCGCTACAGCGAGCGTTCTTTGACCCTCTATGAATATGATTCCATACTGTGTTCTATGTCCCCCGCCGCAAGCTGGAGATTGCGCTCCCTTGCGCGGTTTACAACTTCATCCCACTTTATGGCGGCGAATGGCGCAAATATCTTTGCCCTGTCCGTCACAGGCATCCTCGGATGTCTGATATAGAAATCGTCATCCTCATGCCCCGGTCTCTTCGCGTCATAAATATCCGAGTAATCCTTCACGCCCTGTGCCCTCCGATCTGTGCATTCCTCTCAATGGAGGTGGCTGACTCCATCAGATTCATCCCCTTTATCATGGCATTCTTGCCATACCTCTTCTGTACCGATAGCACGGCCTTTTGCAATCTCTCCTCCCTCTCGTTCTCCATTACATCAGTAAAAATAGTGTACTGCTCATTCTCCGCCTCTTTTTTCACCGTATCATTCGCGGTGATATTCATGCGCCTTACCGTAAGCCTCTCGTCCGTGATACGGCGGAAAAGCTTTTCCACCTCACCTGTGATAAGCCTTGTGGACGAGGTATGCTTTCCGAAGGAGACAGTGCCGTGGGCGGGTTTTGGCACAGCGCGCCCGTAATAATCTATGGTCACCTCCCCCTGATAGTCATTGTCGATATTCTCCCTGTCATACCCGATATCGAGAGTCACAGATGATGTCATAAGCTCTTTTTCCACCAGTTCGAGCACCAGAAGCTCAGTCATCTCCTTTATGATCAAAAGCGCCTTCTCGTTGGTGTAGGGACAGTGCAGCACCTGCCCCTGACTCAAAGAATTGGTCTCAGGCACATATTCTCTGATGTGCTCAATACCCGCGGGCTCGATGCCCCAGGCGTGATCTATCAGAATCTCGGCATCAATCCCGAATATCCTGTAGAGACTCTCCTCGTCGTAGAGACTCCTTCTTGCGATATCCCCCATGGTGGTCATGCCGTTTATCTTTAATTTTGCAGCCGTACCCTTTCCTATTCTCCAGAAATCGGTGATTGGCTCATGCGCCCACAGAAGCTTTCTATAGCTCATCTCATCTACCGAGGCCATCCTGACACCGTTCTCATCCGGCTTCATGTGCTTCGCGACGATATCCATGGCGATCTTTGCCAGATACATATTTGTCCCGACGCCTGCCGTGGCCGTGATACCCGTAGTTTTCAAAACATCCTTTATCATGGCGATGGCCAGCTCCTTTGCAGTCATCCTATACATCTTCAGATATCTCGTAACATCCATAAAAACCTCATCTACCGAATATATATGGATGTCCTCGTGGGAAATATATTTCAGATAGACCGAATAGATCTTTGCCGACATATCCAGATAGTATGCCATCCTGGGAACAGCGATTATGATCGGAATTTCCCGTGGATCCGGCTCATACATCCGCTTTCTTAAGATCCTTGTGTCCTCCTCGCCGCTTAAATCTGAAACTGTCTGGCCGGTTCTGGCGCACACTCTCTCCAGCACGCTCTTTACCTCAAACAGCCTCGCCCGTCCACCTATGCCGTAGGCCTTCAGGGTAGGCGTCACCGCCAGGCATATAGTCTTGTCTGTTCTCGATGCGTCAGCCACAACCAGATTAGTCCGCAGGGGATCCAGACCTCTCGCAACGCATTCCGCTGAGGCATAAAATGATTTAAGATCTATCGCGATATAAATTCTTCTCGCCATGTCATTCCTTCGAAAAATAAGTGTCAAAAACCGCTTTTGTCACGGGAACGGCCGATGCAGCCCCCGTATTTCCGTCCTCTACGATCACGGCTATGGCTATATCTTCCTTTTCACCATTACTGCCATAACCTGCAAACCAACCATGCGAGGCACCCTTCGATGTGCCGTACTCAGCTGAGCCGGTCTTACCGCCCGCCTCATACAGATCGCTCTTTAATTTTTTTGCAGTCCCCTCATAAACCGTGTCATCCATCAGTTTCCTAAGAGCCGCTGCCTCGGATCGCGTGATGATATTCGCGTACTTTTCGGGTGAATTTTTCTTCTCCCAAACCTTGTCCACGCTCTCCAGCCTGTCCACCAGATAAGGCTTCATCACAACCCCGTCATTCTTTATGCCCGCCGCGATCATGCACATATGCAACGGCGTCACAACTGTATCTCCCTGACCTATTGCAGTATCGTAAACCTTTCCTGTGGTATCTTCCTCCGTCAGCAGAAACAGACTTTTTCCCGCTCCCAGCACATCCGACATATCTTTCCCGAACAAAAGCTCACCGGAAGTCCCTGCCCACTTTTTTCTGTCCAGCATTCCACCGATATTTGCGAAGGATGTGTTGCAGCTCTCGGCAAAGGAGGATTTTATATCAAGCTTTCCGTGAACCTCGTTCGCATAACAATGGAGTGCCGTGCCATCCCCTCTGTCTATGGCTCCGGTACACTCGTAGGAATAATCGTCGTAAGTTCCCTTCTCCCGCAAATATTCCAAGGCTGTCACTATCTTAAACACCGAGCCCGGCGGATAGGAACCGTTCGTCACTCTGTTCACAAAAACACTTGAACCCGAATCCCCATTCATGTCCGCCCAGTCATCCGATACGCTCTCCGGATCGAAATCCGGCTTTGATACCATGGCTATGATCTTCCCCGTGGAGACCTCCATTGCCACCACTGCGCCGCGCCTGTCCCCAAGGCTTTCCCATGCCGCTTTCTGCACAGAGTCATCGAGGGTGAGTATACAGTTGTCACCGTTATTCTTCGCGCCTGTCACATCGTTGATGATCCTGCTGAACAAAAACTCATGAGTGCTGAGCATCCCAAAGCCCTCGGTTCGCTCCACCCCCATTCCTCCGCCGGCGAGAAAACCCACGGCGTGGGCGTAGACATTCTTTGCGGGATATACCCTTTTTTCCGTGCCGTCATCCTCTGTGGAATTTGCAGCAACAACGACTCCGTCCGAAGTCAGCACACTCCCTCTCACCATATATTCCGGCGTGACTCTGATGCGCTTATTGTAGGAATTGTTAACGAAATCAGAAGAACCCACCGAGATAAAATAAGCCAAATGCGCTATCAGAAGCGCAAATACAACCATAAAAAAATATACTTCATACGATTGCTCCTCCCCGGTTATCTCCATGCCCGGAGGAGGATTGCCGGATCTTTCAGCCCTTTTTTCCACTGCCTCCACAGCCCTCATCTGCTGCATGTACAATCCCTGTATGACCGCAAATATTATAAAGCTCGCGAGAAGTGAACTTCCTCCGTAGGACACGAGAGGCAGCGTGACACCCGTGGAGGGAAGCGCCTTTATGGCACCTCCGATATTGAGTATCGTCTGTACGCCAAGAACCGTTCCAAGCCCCAATGCCAAAAGCTTGTAAAATCTATCTCTCATCTGCATCGCCAGATTGACAAACATCAGATATATGCCGGCATAAGAGAATATCATGAATATCGCAAATATCCCTCCCATCTCCTCCACTATGGCAGAAAAGATAAAATCCTTTGTCACCACCGGTATCGAACCCGGATACCCCTGATATAGTCCCGTCCCGAAATATCCGCCGTTCCCGATGGCAAAGAGCGACTGAGCTACTTGATATCCGGCGTCATCCACCACAGACAGCGGATCTAAGAATGCGATAACTCTGGTCCTGACATGTGAGAAGGCAAAGTACGCGATCACTCCGGCCACGCCTCCGCCCAGAACCCCCAGGATGAGATAAATGTATTTCCTCGTGGCCGCAAACAACATGATCACAAATGCTACGTAGAATATCAATGCGGCGCCAAGATCCCTAGACGCCACCAGTATCAGTACATGAACCGCGGCAAGGATGGCAGTCAGCACGATCTTGTTGATATCAGGTCTCCCCTGCAGCATCCCTGCAACAAAAAATACGAACAGTATCTTGATAAATTCCGACGGCTGCACGGAAACAGAGAAAAATGTCAGCGACAGATTCGCCCCGTAATCCACTCCGCCGAACAGCATCACCGAGAGAAGCAATACGATACCGGCTATGGCATAAAATATCCCGAATCTCCTGATCAGTCCGGATTTCCTCACCACAAACGGGAACAGAAATGTTCCTAGAGCCGCCGCGGCCGCAAATATCAGCTGACGCACGCACTTACCATAGTCGAGACGTGAGAGCATGATGAAACTGATAGCGAGCAACATACACATGTGATTGCACAACAGTCTCGATGCGCGATAATAGAAAAAATTGTAAATACTCTGGACAAAAATAAGGACAAACAGTTCTCCGACATACAGGATGATATATTTCACATCCTGCTCATAGGTATATACGGCAAGATTTCCGCCGAGATGCATGAGTATCAGATAAACTGTCTGTCTGTTGTAACAGGTCGCCGATCTTTTTTCGCCGGAGCTAAGCAGCGCGAGGATCCCGTCGAAGCTGTAGCAGGCGAATAAAACCGGCAATATGTATTTAAGACTTTCGATTACTATTCGGGTCATCCAGCAACAACTCCTCAAGATCGCTGGTAAGCCGCTTTTTATCGTGCTCCAGCTCCTTTATGTACTTATCTTTTTTTGCTGATTCTTCCTCAAGTTTTTTTATGAGCTTATCCTTTTCTTCGATGTCCTTTGCGAGGGATTCATTCTGATTTCTGATCATGGCATTTATCCCGTCATTCCTTCCCTCGCGGGATTTGTGATCCTTCTTCTCGTTCTTATTCTCTTCCTTTTTTTCCTTCATCTCCAGATCCACAAGCCTCTGTTTCAGCTCATAGAGTTCCTTTGAAAGGGCGTCCACACGGCTGCCGGCCTCCCGGGCCTCGGTCTTTGCCTTGAAGTAATCATTTGCGATATTGATCTCCGTCATCAGAACCTGGAGATCAACGGTCAGACGGTTTATGCCGCTGAAGGAATTGACATCGCTGATCTTCTCATCTATGTACGCCGCCACCTCCTTAAGGTAGTCCTCCTGCTCGAATCCGGAGAGCGAATAGGCTTTCCCTCCTATGGTAACGGTCGTCGTAGCTTTCTCACTCATTGGTCTGACTCCTCTTTACTCCCATGTGTTCGTAGGACATATCTGTTGCGATCCTGCCCTTCGGCGTCCTGTTCAAAAGCCCCATCATGACCAAAAAGGGCTCATAGACATCCTCTATGGTCCCGGGATCCTCGCCCGTCGCCGCAGCGAGAGTATCCAGACCCACAGGTCCGCCGTCAAATTTATCTATGATAGTATTTAATATTTTCCTGTCGTTTATGTCAAGACCGAAGGAATCCACCTCCAGCATATCCAATGCCTTCCGGCGAATCTCTCTCGAAGGTTTTGTCATAATTCTTTTATTTTAAGGTGTTATTAATTAGTCAATTGCATTAGTATTCCGACATCTGTTTCGTTACGGTCGCAGTCACAAACTCGGCAAACTCTTGTATCGTCATCTGTCCCATATCCGATGCTCCTTGTCGCCGAACGCTCACTAAACCTTGCTCCGCCTCTTTCTCGCCTACCACTAACATATAAGGTATGCGTTTGAGTTCGTTGTCGCG
>CALFUE010000122.1 GCA_937916345.1 uncultured bacterium | reverse complement strand
ACGCCGGCATTTTCTGTCATAACAATCCGTGGGTATCCTGCGCTGCTGCCATGATCGGTGACGGAGACCGCGCATTTGAGGTCTACAAGCGTACATGTCCCTCATATCTGGAGGACATCTCCGAGATCCACAGGACAGAGCCCTATGTCTACGCCCAGATGATAGCCGGAAGCGACGCTCCCAGACACGGTGAGGCAAAGAACTCATGGCTCACCGGTACAGCGGCGTGGACATTTGTAAATATCTCCCAGTACATATTGGGGGTTACCCCGCAGTACGCCGGACTCCAGATCAATCCATGTGTGCCAAAGGATTTCGGTGATTTTGAGATTACCAGAAAATTCAGAAATACCACTTACCATATCACCGTCAGGAATCCCGACAATGTCTCAAAGGGTGTAAAGGAGATGACGGTAAACGGCACAAAGGTAGAAGGAAATACAATTCCTTACGATGCTTCACAGGCAACTGCCGAAGTGACGGTTGTAATGGGTTAAGATAAAGATCGGAGAGTGCAGGGAGCCGGCGATGCAAAAGGCTCCCTGCATTTTTCAAAGTAATAAAGAGGATCTCTTATGAATATTATCATAGCAGGCGGCGGCAATGTGGGGAGCACACTCGCCTCCGACCTGACGAATGAAGGCCACAATATTACAGTGATTGACATAAAACCGGATATTGTGGAAAACGTGACAGCTGAGAATGACGCTATGGGTGTCATCGGAAACTGCACTTCTCTGCATGTGCTGGAGGACGCGGGAGTAGAGGGGGCGGATCTTCTCATCGCCGTCACCGGAAATGATGAGATAAATCTGCTTTCCTGCCTCATGGCGAGAAAGGCCGGCGGCGTAAAGACCATCGCCCGCATCTCAAACCCTATGTATCAGGGTCAGCAGATAGCCTTCTTAAAAGACGAGCTGGGGCTGTCCATGGTGGTGAATCCACAGCGCGCGGCGGCCAGGGAGATGTCCCGTATCTTGAAATACCCAAAGGCTCTAAAGGTAGAGAGCTTTGCAAAGAGCAGGGTGGAGCTGGTGACTGTCCGCCTCGACGGCAGTTTTGACCTCATCGGCAAAAAGCTGGCTGATTTCAGGAGCTCTATCAAGTGCGACCTGCTGATTACTGTGGTTCAGAGGGACGGAGAGCTTATCATCCCCAAGGGAGATTTCGTCCTGCAGGAAAAGGACGAGGTTACTCTGGTGGGAACCTCCGATGAGATCGCCGGATTTTTCAAGAAGGAGCACATTGCGAGTCTGCACACCACCGACATGATGATAATAGGAGGCGGAAATACGGCGGTTTATTTGGCCAGGGAGATGTTGGCCCTGGGAGTAAAGGTGAAGATCGTGGAGCGTGACAGGGGGCGCTGTGAGAAGCTGACGGATGAGCTGCCGGATGCCATGATTATCCACGGCGACGGCACCGATAAGGAGCTTCTCATGGAGGAGGGACTGATGGATGTCCACGCCTTTGTCTCCGCCACGGATTTCGACGAGGAGAATATCATGCTCTCCCTCTATGTACAGTCTCAGAGCAAGGCAAAATGTATCACAAAGGTGCACCGCGTCTCTTACGAAAACATACTCTCCCGCCTGGAGCTGGGTTCCATAATCTATCCGAAGTACATCACGGCGGAGCATATCATACAGTATGTTCGCGATATGCGTAATTCCTATGGCAGCAAGATCGAAACCCTGCACAAGATGTACGACGGGAGGCTGGAGGTACTGGAATTCTTCATCAAGGATGGCAGCTCGCCCATCGTCGGCACACCTCTTATGCAGATGAAGCTGAAGGACGGAGTGATAATAGTCAGCATCACTCATGTGGGGCGTGTGGAGATAGCAAACGGACATTCCGTGATTCGAAAGGACGACACGGTGATAATCGCCACCACCCGCCGCGGTATCACAGATGTAAAGGATCTGCTGAAATAACCGCAGCGCGTCATGGTCGGGGGCAAAAGACCTTTTGACACCGACATTATGTAATATTGTAAAAATCGAACGTAAAGGAGTCAGTTAATAAACTGGCGCTATCAGAGGAGGTAAAACATGTATTACGGAGGCATAGAAACAGGCGGAACAAAAATGATCTGTGCGGTT
Source organism: uncultured bacterium (assembly GCA_937916345.1). Lineage (GTDB taxonomy): Bacteria > Bacillota > Clostridia > Lachnospirales > Lachnospiraceae > RGIG6904. The sequence goes on along the minus strand of CALFUE010000122.1, from coordinate 7,063 downwards.
GGAGACGGCGACGGCAATATCATGGGGCGTGTAAAGATTCCTACCGGCATGCCTGACAATACCATTCCCGAGATGATAGATTTCTTCAAGACATGGGATATAAAGGCGCTGGGGATCGGATCCTTCGGTCCTCTGGATCTGAAAAAGAATTCCGTGACCTACGGACAGATATTGAACACCCCGAAGGAGGGGTGGGACGGCTGTGATCTTGTGGGTCAGTTCGAGAGAGCATTGGGCGTGCCTGTCGCACTGGATACGGATGTAAATGTCGCCATTCTCGGCGAGGTAAAATACGGCGCAGCAAAGGGCTGTGAGAGCGCTATCTATATTACCGTAGGAACAGGCATCGGTGTCGGCGTGTTCGTATCAGACAGACTGCTCCACGGACTGACTCACCCCGAGAGCGGACACATTCTCGTGGAGAGAAACCCAAGGGATAATTTCGCGGGCTGCTGCAAATGCCACCGCAACTGTCTCGAGGGACTGGCCAGCGGCGTGGCTCTGGAAAAGCGCTATGGCGTAAAGGCAGAGAAACTCTACGACAGAGAGGATGTATGGGAGCTGGAGAGCGACTATCTCGCCAGCGCCATCACAAACTATATTCTCGCATATTCCCCCGAAAAGATCGTTCTCTGGGGAGGTGTTATGCACCAGGAGAAAATCTTTGACATGATCCGGGAGAAAGCAAAAAAGCTTCTGGGAGGATATATCACCAGCCCCGTATTTGACAATATGGCAGACTATATCGTAAAGCCGGGCTTAGGCGACGACTCAGGTATCGTCGGAGCCTGTGAGCTGGCAAAGATGGGGGTCTGATATGGCAGGATATGATTATCTGGTGGTGGGCGCCGGACTCTACGGCAGTGTGTTCGCCTCACGTATGAAAGAGGCTGGTAAAAAGGTAAAGGTTATTGACCGCAGACATCACATTGGAGGAAATGTATATACTGAAAAGCGCGACGGCATCCATGTGCATACCTACGGCGCCCATATTTTCCACACCAATGACGAGAGAGTATGGGAATATGTGAACCGCTTCACACGCTTCAACAATTTCGTCAATTCACCCATAGCAAATTATAGAGGAGAGATATATTCTCTCCCCTTTAATATGTATACATTTAATCGTATCTGGGGCGTAGTGACTCCGGAGGAGGCGCGTGAGAGGATAGAGCTCTCCAAAAAAGAGAGCGGTATTACCGATCCTTCCAATCTGGAGGAGCAGGCAATCTCTCTTGTGGGCCGCGAGATTTACGAAAAGCTCATAAAGGGCTACACTCAGAAGCAGTGGGGCAGGGATTGTAAGGAGCTTCCCGCCTTCATCATAAAGAGGCTGCCCGTGAGATACACCTACAATAACAACTATTTCAATGCCGCCTACCAGGGGATCCCTGTGGGTGGCTACACCGCCATGATAGAAAAAATGCTGGAGGGTATAGAGGTAGAGACAGGCGTTGATTTCCTCCGAAACAGGGCAGAGTTGGAAAAAGAGGCCGTGACTGTCCTGTTTACGGGAGCCATTGACGAGTATTTTGATCACGTCTTTGGCAGGCTCGAGTACAGGACGCTGGATTTCAGGGATGAGGAGCTTGATATCCCGAATTTCCAGGGCAATGCCGCCGTCAATTACACGGACAGCGACACCGGCTTTACCCGCATAATCGAGCACAAATGGATCACCTTCGGGCTGGACGACGACGGAGTTGAGATCGAAAAGACCATTATCACAAGGGAATACCCGAAGTCCTACGAACCGGGGGATGAGCCCTACTATCCGGTGAACGACGCGAAGAACACTGAATTGTTCAAAAAATATCGCGCCCTCGCCTCTGAAAAGGAAAATGTGGTATTCGGCGGAAGGCTGGGAGATTACAGCTATTATGACATGGATGTAGTGATACGGAAGGCTTTGGAGGAAGCAGATTGCAGATCCTGAAATTGAGAAAGGGAGACCGGCTGGCAAAGCGCGGCGAGAAGGTCAGCAACTGGTATGTGATTCAGACCGGACAGGTCGTGCAATGCTGCAGGGTAGAGGAACTCCTGCTCAAAGAAAATTTTGTGATAGGCATGTTGGAGGAGGACTTCTTTTGGTGCGATTACATCGCAAAATCGGAGGTGTCCGTTATTGTGCTACCGAGGCAGGATGCCGGCGGCTTAAAAAAGCTCCTGGCTGAGATGCCGGCGTTTCGCGGCATGTTTTTGAGTTCCACCCTGATGCACAAGCACAGGGAGCTGATGCTCTATTCATCCCTGGTGAAAAATACCAGGTCTTATTATGATACTCTCCAGAGCTGCTACGAATCATATCAGACTCTCTGCGACGAGCTCTCGCTGGAAGAGCTAAAATTCCCCGAATTTTCAAACCTGACACCCATACAGCTCGTCCACAGGGCGGAGGGCTGGGAGGTGAATCAGTCCAATTCCCTCATGAGGGGAATGATCACTGAGTATCTGCACGTGGTGGAAAAGGACGAGGATCTGGTGGTGGGCTGCATCATGGAGACCGGTCGCTCCCTGAAGCGTATTTGTCAGGGTATAGACGAGATGGACGCCTACCTTTACGATCAAAAGGACATTCTTCTCTGCGAGAGGGGAATGGATATGTTCGGGCTGTTCTTTGACCTGTCCGTCAGGGCGGCAAAGTCAGGCGCTGACATTACGAAAATCAGAAATATTCTGGATGAGCTCTGTGACTGGATAAAAAACCTCAATATATACGACGAGTCATTGGTGGCGCGGCGTATGTCCGAGTACAGGAATTTTGATTATGAACATCCGGATATAGACGCAAATATGGATGTGCTGCCTCAGGATTTCTTTACCTATGTCCTGACCTTCGCGGACTACGAGCCTGCGGACATCAGAGAGAAAAAGGCCATCTTTGACTCCTATGCCGGGATGGAGGGCATGGATCGCGACAAGGAGCTGGTAAAGCTGAAGCGCAGCATCATCAATACCTTTTATGATGTCTACGAGAAATGTTTTTTCAAGGCTGCTGAGACCGGCAATTTGCCTGCGGCGATCTCCATGTTCCTAAACTTCGGAGTCCTGGATCAGGATCAGCTGAACGACGAGTTGATGAATGAGCTTTTTGCCGCTACCAGGAGACTATCGAGATTTAATACAGACCATGTCTTCACCATGTTTGAGTGGCTGATGAAGATATACAACGGCGAGCGCATGCCCTCAAAAAATGAGTTCGATCTGGACTATGACGGCTGGCTCAAGGAGAAAAAGAAAAATGGTGAGATGGACGACGCCGTCATCGCAAAGATGCGCCGAAGCAGCAGACAAAGGGTTATCTTTGAGATAAGGAATCTGTTCGAGAGCGGCCAGCGCATCACCTACGGAAAGATCACTACCTTTGTGCCGATGCTGCGCGCTGTGGATATGATAAACACCCCTTCAAAGATGGCGGTTACAGCGGAGAAGATAAACGATGCCGTAAACGAGATCAGAGCCATCGACTTCTCTTTGCTCTACCGTCAGGTGCTCTTTGAGGACAACGAGCATGGCGTGAAATCTGAAATGATACAGGTGGAGGTGATGCCGGACATGATCCTGATGCCGAATTGCGGCACAAAGGCTGCCATGTGGCAGGAGACATCCGGAGTCCGCAGGGATTCACCCGCGAGATTCATATTTCCCATATTTACCATCGCGGATCTGCCGGACATGATGCTTGCGAATATGGGGCGCTATCGCTGGGAGATCTGCCGCAGGATACAGGGAGTGCACTGGAACGACATCCGCGAGAAATCTCTCACCAGCGAGTACAGCGATTACATACAATTCTACAAGAAAAACAGGGATTTAAGCCAGGAGGCCAAGGAGAAGTTAAAGATGTCCCTGACCCGGGCGAAGAACAGCTACAGGGAAGTGTTTGTCATGGACTATGTCAATTGGATCAAGTACGAGTCCGCGGGCGGTTTCCGTCTTAACAAGGTTTCCAGGGATATACTGATAAAGTACTGTCCCTTCGCAAAAAACATCAGAAACTATCTGAAGAGCAATCCGATGTTTGGCAACACCTTCGCGAAATTTGAGGCGGATCAGACGAAGGAGCATACCCACTTCAAGGCGGTGAACGACAAGCTGGAAAAGGCGGGAGGCACCGTGACGAAGGCGCTGAAGGAAAACCTCATTTATTACGAGATGTAAGGGTTATTTTAGCAGTGATTTCTGCCGATATAGTTTACAGTAAGCATGAGTTTATCCTTTTGACAGGAGGTGGCTTAAATGAGCGGAGTTTCCGGTATATCATCAATGTTTAGATCCTACTACGGGGTGAACAGGGATCTTCGGTCCGGCAGCGCCCGGGAAAATGTCACGAATCATGAGGTTGTCAGCGCCGATACCAAGGCGTTGAAGAAAGCTCTGAAGGAGCTGGACAAGCTGGATTTTGACAACACGGAACCGGAGAATACAAAAAAGATATATAATACCATCATGTCCTTTGTGGACACATACAATAATACTGTGGGTTCCTCAAAGGACAGCAGCACAAAGAATATTTCAAACAAGGCCGGAAAGCTGAAGGATGCGGTGAGCGATTACAGGAAAAAACTGGATGAGATAGGCATCACTATCAAAAACAACGGCAAGCTTTCCGTGGACAAGAGTAAGCTGAAGACCGCTACACTCACAAAGGTCAGCATGGTTTTCGGAGACGACACGGGATTTACCGACGCCATCGCCGCGGTGAACAAAAAGATCGGGCGCAATGTGGCTTCAGAGACGGCTGAAATGGCAGATGGTTTTGACGCAAAGGCTTAAACGATCGACAGGGAGAGATACGAAATGAAAAACAGATTATTGGCATTTTTTGCTGTTCTAATGCTGGGGCTGGGAGTTTTTGCCATGGGAGCGCCGGGGGATGTGTATGCTGCCGGCAGCGAATCTACGGATACTGACTGTAATGGTGTTACGGACGATGGTTTCATATATACTTACAGTGGTGGGAATGCCACGATCACAGGCATAGATGATAGTATTTTCTCACCCAAGGGAGCCCTCGCCATCCCCGGAACCATAAAGAGGGTAGGGGATGTATATGACAGTACTACAGGTACCTACACGGACCTCTCACTCAGAGTGATTGCCATAGGAGATGAGGCTTTTCAGAGGAAGACGGGCATCACCGGAGTGACATTTCCCGCGGGCAGCGGCGGAAATAATGCGGCTCCCACAGGCATCACTTCCATTGGAGCCAGAGCCTTCTATCAGTGCTATGCCCTTACCTCGGTGTCGATCCCTGGCACCGTCACATCCATCGGTTCTCAGGCATTTTCAGAGTGTGACGCTCTTGCTGCCATTACTGTGGCGGCAGGAAATAATTATTATGTGGCTGCGGACAATGCTCTCTATGAGATGAACGGCGGCAGCTTCACCCTGAAGCAGTACGCGCCCGCGGCGACTTCTACCACCTTTGAGCCGAAGGGCACCATCGTATCCCGGATTACGGCTGTCGGCGACGGCGCTTTCGCCGGAGCCTCAAAGCTGGAAAACTTAAAGCTTCCTGACACAGTAACATCAATAGGAGATTCATCGTTCAAGAACTGCACGGCCTTAAAGACCGCGGCTCTGCCATCCCGCGTCACCACCATCAGCAATTCCGCGTTCGAGGGCTGTAGGCTCCTGGAGAGCATCGAATTGCCGGATTATCTCACATCAATAGGAGATTCCGCTTTCAAGGACTGCGTCGGCTTAAAGAGCCTGACCTTTGGAAGCTCCCTGAATACCATCGGAGCGTCGGCATTTTATAATTGCTCATCACTTTCAGAGCTGACTCTGCCCTATCAGCTGCTATCCATAGGTGATTACGCCTTCTATGACTGTAATGATCTCATAAAGGTGGTTATCCCGGTGTCCGTGAATTTCATTGGCACCAATGCATTCTCAAACAGCGGAAAGCTGGCCATCTACACACATCAGAATACAACAGCCTACAATTATGCGAATTCAAATCGCATTTCAGTGATAAAGACATGGACTGTGCGCTTCTACTCAGACCAGAATGAACTTCTGAAATCCGAGGAGGTCGTAGACGGAAGTGACGCCACGCCTCCCGACATGGGGGCAAGAGAGGGCTATACACTCGTGTGGTCGGCGCCCTACACCAATGTCCGCGCCGATGTGTCCGTGGTTGCTTCCTGGACCAGAACATACATAGTCACCTTTTCGGATGTGTACAATGACAGGACCGCGACGGCAGAGGTGGAGCCCGGAAAGAGCACCACACCGCCCGGCTGGACCATGAGCGGCTACAATCTGAAATGGGATGTGTCCGAGGGCAGTTACAATAATGTTTACGCCAATGGCACTGTCTACGCCCAATGGGTGGATCCCGCCACGGGCTTTACCATCACGAAAGATACGAAAAAGCCCCAGAGCAAGAATTCTACCTTTGTGAGCGGGACTGTCACCTATACCGTGGCATCCGCAGATGTCCAGAATCCGACTGTTAAATACACCGCTAATTCCGACGCTGAAAAAACCTCGATTTCGATACCTGCCACGGTTTCTTATGAGGGTGTCAAATACAAGGTCTGCTATGTGGCGAAGGAGGCTTTCCTTAATAATACAGTCATAACCTCCGTCACCATCGGTGCCAATGTGAAGCAAATAGGAGACAGCTCTTTCTCGGGCTGTACGGCACTGGCAAAGATAAAGATAAAGAGTAAGGTCATCACAAAATTCGGTGACAGCTGCTTCTACAACATAAAGAAAAAAGCGACGATTTATACTTATCCGTCTAAAAAGGCAGTCTACAAGAAAAAGATCACGGCCTCCGGCCTGGCAAAGAAGGCCTCATTTACCTACAAATCGCTTTGAACCGCAATATAGAGGAACGGGATGGAAGAAGAGAGATTTAAGATTTTAAAAATAATTTCCCTGATCGTAATGGTGATAGCCTTTACGCTGTTTCTCATTGCTTTCGGCAGGAAGTGGGAGGTAAAGGGTGACTCGATATTTGCTTATCATACCGATGATCTGCCGGAGAATATAGCCGTAACTGATGAGGCGGGAAAGCTGTTACGGCTATATTCTCCGGCAGATCATC
>CALFUE010000121.1 GCA_937916345.1 uncultured bacterium | reverse complement strand
CTCCCCTCTTTGTTGATGAACTCATCAAAATTTTCCTTAAAGACGGCAGAACTGATACTCCTGGAATTTCTTTTCCATTACGATAAAATGCTTAAGCTTCTCTCCCCCGATACCATATTTTGCGTAGAGCTCCTTATGTATATCGCTGCCCTCTCCGCAGAGGCAGTCTGCCACATTCGTCAGCGCCCTGTATATCACATAATCCAGGGGTATCGGGAATTCAAAGCTCCACTCATAGTCGATCACGACCCACTTATCTCCCATCACAAGTATATTTTGTGGTATCAGATCGATATCCGTCACGGCAAGGGAGCTGTCAGAATCAAAGACATGTCCGTGCTCTCCGAACACAGCCACAAAATCCTCAGTATGCTTATATTCTACAGTTTCCAATCCGCGAAGTAAAGCCACAAATCTTTCGAGAAGGTCAAGATCCTTATTTGCGACAATAGCTGACAGAAGCGGCTCTCCGTGGATGTACTCAAGACCCATGGCGTCCCCCACCACTCTGCACTCATTTACCTCCATGACATCGCCCAGCACAGTTTTCAGCTTGTCCTTCATGGAATAGATATGTTTGATGTGCTCTCCTGCCTCGGGATAAACCGGTCTCTTTTGTATGCGGTAACCATTTTCCTTCTTAAATATGGCAGTGGCGATAGCAAACCGATGGTCTCTGTCCGTTGCGAATCTGGCAAATACCGGCAGCCCCTCTCCGCTTCCCCTCACCACCACAAAGGAATTGGCAAAATACGGAAAACTTCCGTCACTTATAACCTCATCAAAGGCCTTCCCTTCATCGAAAAACACGAAGCGATCCTCATCAAAATTCACTATATTCTCCCTCAGTTCGCCCTCATTGGGGAGATATTCATCCGAGTAGATGGTCAGGGGAAAATAGTAATCGGGATAGGGGTAATAGAAGGTGGCATCGGTGATCCCCTCCTTTTCAAGGAGCTCGAGGATCTCTCTTTTAGTCTTTGCGCCCTCTGGTCTCTTTGCCCCGGCGAAATATTTCATACCGAATTTGTTCGGGTATATATCGTAATCATAGCCGTCGAAAAATAAAGTCAGATTATTGTCTCGTTCTGTCATTTTTATGACTCCTTCAAACTGTAAAATTAACATTTCTCTGATCCATATTGATATTATAATATGGATCGTGACTGCTGTACGCCGGATGTGCCTCACGGAGGCGGGAAAGCTCGTGCGTCAGGCGCTTAAACTTTTCAGGGTCTGCCCTGTCGTCTCCGCGGCTCATCGATTCATAATGGATAAATACCGCATCCGTCCGCACTACACAGTGATACCCTCTCTCCTCCAGCCGCATACAAAACTCCACATCATTGTACGCTATGGGAAAGCTCTCGTCAAACCCTCCCGCGTCATCAAATTTTTTTCTCTCTATCATAAGGGCCGCACCTGTCACTGCCAGATAATTGAAATCAGCGATATTTCTCGCCTGCCTGAGGGGATGGAGCGGGTCGTCCTTACGCCCTGAAAACGCGTGGCTCGGTCCCTGCTCTATCATTATGACACCTATATGCTGGATGCTCTCTCTGTCGGGATAGAGGAGCTTTGCTCCAACAGCCCCCACATGGGGAAGCTCAGCCTGACCTGCCATACGGCAGATGGAATCCTCAGTCAAAAGCTCTGTGTCGTCATTCAAAAAAAAGAGCAGCTCGCCATCCGACGCGGCAGCTCCGCGGTTACACATGGCAGAAAAATTAAAATCTTCTTTTTTGTATACATATTTGATCCCAAGCTCCCTTGACACGGCCTCATACTTTGATCTGTTTTCATCACTGCTGCCGTTGTCCACGGTCACAAGCTTTATCCTCACACCCTTCGAGCGGGTCATCAGTGACCTCACGCATCTCTCCCAGATATCCGGGTTATCCTTTGAGGGTATGACGACAGAAACCGTCACATCCCCGGGATCATAGAGGGGTCTGTACTGCGAGAGTATGTCGATGTATTCCACTCTACCCTTATATCCACGGCGCTCCATTGCCTCACTCACGGCTCTCTCGTTTGCCTCCCTGATGTAGGACTTTTCCGTGGTGTCGGAGGAGGTGGAGCCCTTCACCTTTCTCCAGTGGTAGAGCACCCGGGGTATATGGCATATATTTTTTTCAGGTATCCTCTCCACAAGCCGCAATGTCATGTCGTAATCCTGCGCACCCTCGAAGCCAACCCTCAGTCCCCCCAATTTCCTTAAGAGAGATGTCCTAACCACCGAGAGATGGGATATGTACATCAGACTCATCAAAGTATCCGGAGAATAGACGGGTTTGAAAGATGGCTCGCTGCGTCTTCCTCTATCGTCTATCTTGTCCTCGTCACTGTAGATTAGGTCGTAATCCCTATTATCATTAAGGACCTTCGCCACCGAGTAAAGAGCGTCCGGGCTCAGCACATCATCGCAGTCCAGGAAGGCGCAAAATTCTCCGGTGGCAAGCTCCAAAGCGGAATTGGTCGCCCTCGAGATATGCCCGTTCTCACTTCTGTAAACTATCTTTATCCTGTCTGTTCCCTCGTAAAATCTCAACGTCTCTCTTACTTTTGGGTCAGTAGAGCAGTCATCGGCAATGCATATCTCGTAATTATCATAATACCCGTTCGTCACGGAATCGATGCACGCCCTCAGGTAAGAAGGCTTTACATTGTAAACGGGTATGAGAACGGAGATCAGAGGTTTGCAGGACAGAGTCACAGGAGTAAAGGGCGGCTCTTCTTCTATCATCTTTCTGTATCGGCTCCTGTCCCTGTTCTGGAGACTGATACGGATATTCCGGCGCAGAGCCTTCACAAATTCGGGGGCAAACCGAGTATATATCGATTTTAAGCTCATGATATTTTTACCTTACCGTAAGGGTCGGATATCACATGATACCCATGCTTCTTCACCGCTGCGCAGATGCCGGGAATGAGATGTCCCCCGCTGATATCCGCGGCGCACTCAAGAAACACTCCTGTCCTCATCAACAACAGCCCCTCAACCCCGTCCACGGATCTGGCATAAAAAAGTCTCCTGTTGTAGGCACTCTGAACTTTCAAGCTCCCTCTGTCAGAAAGTGTCACGAATATATTTTTTTGATCTCTTTTCTCTATCCCGCCGGATACGATATTTCCTTTTTTATCGATCAAAAGACCACCTACAGCGCCCACATCGATACGCATGGCCATCGAGGTGAGCTCCTTCAGAAATCTGTCCTCTATCTCAGTCTGAGGAGTATGCACCAGCATGAGCCCCTTGTCCATGGACGAGAGACGTCCCATTATCCTGTTCACATCTGTCTTTCCGTCGTCCTCGACCCTGATCATTTCTACGCTTTCCCCCTCCATGTATCTCACATGAAATACTGTGGGAAAGGCGCTTGACGATGTCACGCCCGCTCTGATATTGGCAGAGGTGAGCTCGGCTTCCACCGCTGCTCTTCCTGCCTCTGTCACATAGCTCTTTGCAGCGGCACCGGACGCAGTTGAGTCACTGTGGTCTCTCCACCTGTATAGAAGCTTCGGTATATGCACGATATTTCCCGTCCTGTGGGCGAGCCGCAGTATCAGGTCGTGATCCTGGGCACCGTCATAGGTGTTTCTCAGTCCCCCAAGCTCATTTACCAGCCTTCTTCTGACCACAAGGAAGTGGCAGACATAATTAAGCCCCCTCAGATCATAGAGGGAGAAGTCCTGCTTGAAGAAAAAAGTCCCTACATTTAACGGGTCATCACGCAAAAAGGTGTACTCATCAGAGTAAAGTACATCTGCATTAGTCTCCTTTATGGCGCGGGCATTTTCAGCCAGAGCCGACAGCATCAGCTTGTCATCGTGATCCAAAAACGCAACATAATCACCGCCTGCAAGGCTTAAAGCCTCGTTTGTGTTCTCGGAAATAGCGAGTCTTTTATCATGATGCCTGTATATGATCCGCTGATCATCCTTTGCATATGACAGACAGACATTCTCCACATACGAGTGTTCCTTATCGCTGGCATCAGAGAGTATCAGCTCAAAATTGCGATAAGTCTGAGCCTGCACGCTGGATATCATCTCCCGGAGGTATTTCTCGGGTGTATTGTACACAGGTACCAGAATCGAGAAGGTGATACCTGCATCACTTACTCCTTCTCCCGTCTGGTTCTCTATCACCCCGGTGAGATATTTTTTTGCCTGTTTCTTAAATGAAAAGGTATTGGCCCGTGCCACTTCTTTTCCATATATTTCCTTTAATCTGCCGTATTCCAGACAGCTCTTTATAAGGGAACGAAAGGGGGATATGATATGCCATATCCTCCCTCTCCTTAAATTTCCCGCACGCTGTGCTGTATTCATTGAGCCTTAGATCCGAAATATTCGAAGCCAAGCATGGTGATATCATCAAACTGAGAAGCATCACCTACAAACTCGTCCACATCCTTTATCATTTCGTCCAGGAGTTCTTTTTGATTCTCGTATTTCTTCTTATTCAGAGTATTCATCATTCGTTCCGTTCCGAAGAATTTATCGTTTATGTCCGCTGCCTCGGGCACACCGTCGGTGTAGATATATAAGCAGTCACCGGGCTCCAGCACATAGCTCTCGCACTTGAATGGCGCATCCTCCATTACGGCAACGGGCATTGAGTGCTTTCCCTTTACCAACTCATATTTGCCCTCAGATGCCCTGTAGATCGCCGGGTACTCATGTCCGGCGTTTGAGACCAACATCTCACCGGTGGAAATAGTGATCACACTAAGCCATACTGTAACGAAAAGCGCTGACTCCTTGCCCTCACAGAGCTGATTGTTTGCCACGGTGAGTATTTCCATGGGATTCAGGCTGTTAGTCGCGCAGCTTTTTATCAAGGTCTTTGATATTACCATGAACAGTGCCGCAGGAACTCCCTTACCTGAAACATCGGCCATTACCAGCACCAGATGATCGTCATCTACCATGAAGAAGTCATAGAAATCTCCTCCGACCTCCTTGGCAGGTCTCATTGAAGCGAAAAGATCGAATTCAGCCCGGTTCGGATAGGCCGGGAAGATACTGGGAAGCATTTCCTTCTGGATCTGCGTAGCGACATTCAGCTCGGCGCCGATACGCTCCTTCTCCTTTGTGACAGCCGCCAGATTATCGATATAATCATTGATATCCTGCTCCATGGACTTCATGGCATCGGCCAGATTCTCGATCTCATCGTTTGTCTTGATATTCAGCCTTGAAATGGAAGACTCTTCCTCATTTGACGCCTTACCATCCTTTGATCTGATATATTCTCTCGCTGCCTTCGTGATAGTCTGTATGGGTTTTACCAGTATATGGTTGAACCACATATAGTTGAAAATGCCGGCGAGCAGCATGGCTACCAGAATAAAAATGATGCTGGTAAAAAGAAAACCGTAACGATCATTGACCACATCGTTCATGGAGATATCAACGCACATATATCCCAGAAATCTTCCGTCATGAACATATCTGGTAAGCACGGTAACAAGCCAGCCATACTCGGAATGAGATATAAATGCCGGTACCTCCTCTCCCGCAATGAACTCTTTTGTATTCGCATCCAGTCCGTCTACAAAGTCCATGTAATCTCCAAAGGAACCGTCGCTATCCTCATCGGAATCCATAACAAAATACTGACCATCATCTATCGGATATACCAGATAGACATACTCAGCGTCGTTCTTACTCTTCAGTTCTCTGATAAGATCGATGGCACTCATATAATCCGGATCCTCAAGAACCCTGTTTTTGTACTCATCGGAAAGATCCTTCCCTCCTGAGACCCTGCCGTTCGCATCGATGTATTCCATCATGACATCCTCGAACCTTTCAATACTCTCATCATCCATAACCGAGATCAAGGTTTCGTTGACATTCGTTGCCATGGCAATATAATGCTCATCCATGGCATTCTTGTAAACAAAGCATCCGATCGTCACCATAACGACACCTATCGTTCCGGCCAGAACGATTATGGCGAGAACCACCTTCACATGAAGTGAGTTCCTTTCCCTGAGTTTTTCTGTCTTTTCCATCACAACTCTCCTTAAAACTGTTTATTGCCTTTTTTCCTTCTCTGCAGCGTCGAATTCAATGGTCAGTGTGTTGAAGCCTCCAAACTGAGTATAATCAACCCTCAGCGCCTGATTTTTTACTATCTTAAGTCCCAGCGCCCTTTCGTCATCCTCGGGTATATCAAAGGGATTGAAGGATGTGGCGTTGTTGTCTCTGATATGGAGCACATACATGCCATTCTCCGCCAAAAGGGTCAGCTGAAGCTTCAGTATATTTTTCCCGTCAGACTCCGCGATAAGCCGACAGATCTCATCCACCGCCACCGTGATCATCATACCTTTTTTAGGTGAAGCGCCCAGTCCGTCCAGGAAATCCTGTAACCTCTCTATTACCGTGGAAACAGTCTCACACTCTCCCTCAAATGTCTCGGAAAATACCTTTGAGCTGTCAAATTTGAGCAGATCAGCCATGCCCATCCTCTTCATCATCACAAAATAGAATACCAATATAATGACAGTGACTGCAAGCTCAGCGATGAGAAAGCATGTCCAGAAGACTTCAAGACTCACAAAACCAAGAATCTCGCCCGCAGGCAGCAATATCAGCAAGCCACTCAGGGCAGTGATGATATAAGCGTACTTTTCTTTTTCTACCGTTTCCAAAAAGATCGAAACTATCATATTAAAAGCAAGCGGAATAAGAGACAATGCGTAGAGACGAAGCGCAAGAGTTCCTTCCCCCCTCACGGCTTTTGACAATCCCATGACAGAGCATATTCCCGGCGCAAATATCTCCACAATCAATGCACCTATCACCGTAAACGACAAGGAAGTGATAACAGCAAATCTGAATGTCGACATCACACCGTCCCTGTTTCTCTCTCCGTAGTAAACAGACGTAATGGGAAGTAATCCCACAACTGCCGCAGTGATCACCGACACTACCAATTCTCCCACATTTATAACTATTTCATAGATAGCGACGGCGTCGTCCCCCGCTGTCCAGATCAGCATCCTGTTGAAAGCCAGTGTGATAATAAATTCATAGATATACTGCGTTCCAGTGGCAAATCCGACCCCGAAGGACTCTGCGCCTTTACGGGGGATGATGAGCTGCAGCAGCTTCTCGTCCTGTTTCAGATGGAAAGTCGCCACACTGTCCTTTCTCAGGAAATGTGTCAGCAGGATAACTATATTAGCAAGAGAACCTGCGGCGAGGGAAAATACCGCGCCATTGGCGCCCATGCCCCACACTACTATAAAGATATAACCACTGGCAACATCAACGACGGTTCCCACAAACACGGCAATGGCAGAAAACAGCGGCCGCCCATCGGAATGAACGAACAACTGGAATAATGTAGATGTAAAAATCACGGGAGAGAGCATCAGCATTATCCGACAGTACTCACTCACCTCATCGAAATTGGGAGCTTCAGGGGCAACTCCCAGAAACGAAACAAGGGGTTTCAAAAAAATCATACCAATAACGGCAAATAATATCACTGCAACCAGAAGCACAGTCAAAGCGCTCAGGAAATAGGACTTCGCCTCCTTCTTATTTCCCTCGCTGAGTCTTCTGGTAAAAAGGATCGAAGCGCCCTGGGAAATCCCAAGACTCACCATATAGAAAAAACAATATACCGGAAATCCGGCTCCGATAACGAACAAACCTCTTTCACCGCTGACCCGGCCAACATACATATCATCTATTATTGTGGCCAGTGAGAGAGACAAATAACTCAGTATTGCAGGAAAAAAGAACTTCAAATACAGCTTCCCGATAAATTCCTTATTACTCTTTGAGCCCTCCATATTCATAGATCACCCCTCTTTATTATTATATCATAGGCGCTAATTACCTCGCACCCCATATTCTGCTTGAAGGCCCTGATACCCGGCTCATCCGCATCATCCTCGAGATTTACTGTCTTTATGCTGTCATCCCAGATTTCCATAACACTGCTGAAAGTAAACAGATGGGATCCTCTTTCTTTTTCAAGATTTTTCATAAAATTGATCTCTATGGTATCATCGTTCAGCCGGGAAGAAATACAAAAACCTACATTATTTCTGCCTCTTCTGATCATGACGCCTCTTAATCCCAATGTCTCATAATTATCTATTCCCTCACGCTCCTCGCCTGCATCGGCGCCCGCAGCGAGCCCGGATATCTCCCTTACCATCCGAAGGTTTTCCTTCGTTATGGGAATCACCTCAGGCGGCGGTTCGAGAGTACTGTATTTTTTCAGATCGTTTTTTCTCTTGTGCAAGAGCCTGCCGGAACCATCAAAGGTCTTATACTGATGAGCCTCTATCACATAGTTCCCATTACCTGGTGGAACTTCCACGCTCATTCTGCCGCCGTAAATCTCAGCAAAACGATCTCTTGCCTCCTCATCCAGGCTCTCGATCCGCAGCGTACCGTATATATCAAGGAGCCTTTCAACCATGTCATAAGCCTGTTTTCTGTCTCCCACCGGACACATGAAAAAGCCCTCTCCCATTATGAGACACACATCCTTCTCAAAATAGACCCTCCAGCCATATGCCTTTCTCCAGCAAAACAACGTAGGAAAGCTATAATCAAAAAGCTTTGGGGCATATATCCCGGACAGTCTCAAATACTCATCCTTGTGAGCAATGGTAAGGGGTTCAAAGTCAAGATCCCACTCATAGGCGCAGAGAACACCATTTCCTTCATCCATTTGGATCGTCAGGGTGCGTTCGGGGCAGTCCTGCTTATTTTTGAACATCCTTCCGCGCTTTACGATCACAGGAAATCCGTTCACATCTGTTCGAACGCCCTCACCGTAAAAAGCTCTCAGCATGCGTTCGTTATGCTCTATATCGGCGCTCTTGTCTATGATACACTCCTCGTCGGAATAATCCGACCAATACTCTCCCTCCCCCTGGGAACGGGCATTCTCCCAGAGAACGTCCGGATCCTCTATAAAGCTTCCGGCAAGTCTCACAGCTGAGCCAACGGATTTTTTTATGAGAGTTATCTGATTTTCGTCAGGGGCTAAGGGAATCTCTTCCTGTAGGATGATATCCCCCGCATCCAAATTCTCCACGATCCTGTGCATGGTCACCCCAAAGGGTCTCGCCTCCATAATGACTCTGGAATAAGGCCATGGTCCACGGCCTGTCGGCAGAAGCGAGGGATGAATGTTTACTTGTCTGAGCACCTTCGATACAGGTATCCTGTAGGGATATCCCGCGGTGATAGTATATGTAATATTCTCTTTTTCCAGAAATATGATATCCTCCCTCGTCACGGGCGAATACTTGATCGGAATACCGTATTCTCCGGCAATGGCAGCTATCTCAACCGTTCTGTCAAAAGGGGCGTCAACAGCCGAAAAAATCCGTGTCACAATGACTCCCTTTGAAAGCAGCTCAGT
>CALFUE010000120.1 GCA_937916345.1 uncultured bacterium | reverse complement strand
AAAGCATGGCTGGCAAAGAATACCGATGTGGCGCTGGGGTCGGACGCTTTCTTCCCCTTTAGCGACAATATCGAGAGAGCGGCCAGAAGCGGCGTGAAGTATGTGGCCGAGCCCGGCGGCTCTGTCAGGGATGATCTGGTGATAGAAGCCGCAGACAGCCTTGGAATGGTGATGTGCTTTACAGGTCTGCGCCTGTTCCATCACTAAAAGGAAGACCAATCCCACCCAATACAAGTCGGGTCGTAATCGCGCAGCAAGTGCGCGATTCGACAGTGAATGGTAACAGAATATGTACAAGCTGATTGCAAGAGACGGAAAAGCCAAAAGAGGGGAGTTTACAACACCTCACGGGGTGGTGCAGACTCCTGTTTTTATGAATGTGGGAACAGTGGGGGCAATAAAGGGAGCTGTCTCGACAGAAGACCTCCTGGGTATAAAGACTCAGGTCTTTTTGGCGAACACATATCATCTCCATGTGAGAACCGGAGATGAACTGATAAAGAGCTTTGGAGGGCTGAGGCGTTTCATGGCATGGGACGGCCCCGTCCTCACTGACTCAGGGGGATTTCAGGTATTCTCCCTGGCAAAGCTTCGCAGTATAAAGGAAGAGGGGGTATCCTTTAACAGTCATATAGACGGCCGCAGGATCTTCATGGGACCCGAGGAGAGCATGAAGATACAGTCGAACCTGGGTTCTACCATCGCCATGGCCTTTGACGAGTGCCCCGATGCCTTATCCGGGAGGAAGTATGTGGAGGCCTCGGTGGACCGCACCTACAGGTGGCTCATCAGATCCATGAATGCCATAAAAGAGCTGAATGAGATGCCGGATACCGTAAATAAGGAGCAGATGTTCTTTGGAATAAACCAGGGCGCCGTATTTGACGACATCCGTGTCAGAAACGCGGATATGATATCGGCTCTGGATCTGGACGGCTACGCCATCGGGGGTCTGGCAGTGGGAGAGTCGCATGAGCAGATGTACCATGTGCTGGATGTGACGGTGCCTCATCTGCCTGTGGATAAGCCTACCTATCTCATGGGAGTGGGAACTCCGGAAAATATTCTGGAGGCGGTCGACCGGGGAGTGGACTTCTTTGACTGCGTATATCCCGGCAGAAACGGCAGGCATGGCCACGCCTATACCAGGTACGGCAGGCTTAATCTCCACAACAAATGCTATGAATCGGACGACAGACCCCTCGAGGATGGGTGTGACTGTCCGGCGTGCAGGAGATATTCGAGAGCCTATATCAGACATCTGCTGAAAGCCGGAGAAATGCTGGGTTTAAGGCTTATGGCAGGGCATAATCTAAGGTTTTACAACCGACTCATGGAGGAGATCAGAACCGCTATCGAGGAAAAAAGATATAAATCATACAAATCTGAGGCTTTGTATCTATTGAAAAATGGGGAAAATTGAAAAAAAATACCTTGTTTTTGAATTTTGATATGTTATAATTTTTTTTTGTTTGGATGCATATGGCAGTTACCAAGGAGGTTATTAGATGATAAAGAACATGTCGATCACAGGGAAGCTTTTGCTTATGACTTTGCCTCTCATCATTTTGGTGATATTTCTCGGTGTTTACAGCGGGATGTCAGAGATGAGCACATTGAATGAAGCAAAGCAGATTTATTATGATGAGATCCACAGGATGTCTGAGGCGATGCTTGCAGAGGACAGGGATATGTATCAGGCTCAGCTGGCGCTGACAACGGTTGTCTATTCGAATATTGACAGCACTATTCCGGCAGAGGCGGTCGCATCGGCCGAGGAATCCTATACATCAAACCTCAAGCAGTCTCTGGAAGGCGTTGAAAACATCAGAAATCTGGTACAGGTAGACCAGTATTTCTACAATACCTACAAGGCAGCGGGGCAGACAGATACGATACAGGCGGCTCTCTCGAATTTCCAGACAGATCTGAATGCATGGGTTGACGCCTATGATCCGATCACAGATACCGGAAATTACGATGATTCATATCCGTGCTTCGAGGTTGCGAGGGAATATCTCGATGAGATGGAGACAGCTGTTGACGAATATGCGGAATACAGAAATGATGAACTGCAGAAGGAGATCCAGACAAAGATGTTCCTGCTCATTCTGATCATCGCAGCGGCTTCGATAGCTCTTCTCATACTGGTGATCAGCGTTACCCGCTATATTCTGAAGAGTCTGAGCGATTCAGTAAATTCTATTGAAAAAATCGCGGACAAGGATCTGGTGACGGAGGTTTCCGTATCAAATGCGAAGGATGAGTTCGGTTCACTCACAAAGACGGTCAACACCCTTCACTCAAACTTCCGAAATGCAATCGGCGGCGTAAAGGACAAGGTAGGGGATCTGGTAAACGATTCTGCGCAGCTCTCAAAGGCTGCGGATCAGACATCCACCACAATGCACGATCTGTCAGGTGCCGTAGAGGATATAGCGAACGGCGCGACCCAGCAGGCGCAGGAGGTTGAGACATCAGCGCAGAATGTCACAGAGATCGTCACAAAGATGGACGACCTGGACGGCATCGTAAAGAATGCGGATTCAATGACAGATGAGATGATCGAGCACTCAAATCTCACTCTCGAAAACTTTAACCTCCTGATGAAGGTTGTGGACGATATAGTAGAAAAGCTGGGTGAGATCACAGAGAGTATGAAACTGGTGGGAGATTCGGTGAATACAGTCACCACAGCGGCAGATGCCATCGATTCCATCGCTCAGCAGACAAATCTTCTCTCACTTAACGCATCGATTGAGGCGGCCAGAGCAGGAGAGGCAGGAAAGGGCTTCGCAGTCGTTGCTGGAGAGATCTCATCACTGGCTGCGCAGTCAAACGAGTCGGCAGCGCAGATCAAGGATATCATGGCAGAGCTTCGCAAGGCTACGGACGGCGCCATTTCCATCACCGAAGAGCTTCATGTGGCTACTGACGAGAGCAAGGAAGCAGGTTCAAGATCACAGGAAGCTCTGGATGTGCTTCTGGAGAGCATCAAGGAGACCAAACAGCAGTTTGAATACATCAGCAGGGACTGCGAGGAGGTTCAGGATGCCTGCGTAAAGCTGAACGATTCTATCAGCTCACTCTCGGCGATCTCTCAGGAGAATGCAGCATCCGCAGAGGAAACCTCAGCATCTGTCACGCAGATCACAGAGGTTACCGCGACCATCAACCGCATGTCGGAAGAGCTCAGGGGACTTTCAGATGATCTTGGTGATCTGACCGGAGAGTTTACCGTATAGAATGCGGCTATTGAAAAATCAAAAACAATATGATAGACTTAATTCCGTGTGCGCAAACACACGGAATTTTTCTTTTATCACGAACGGAGAATACCCAGCCCCTTTGGGCGTGGGTAAAACAAAACGGACTTGAATAAGGAGAGAAAAAAGATGCCAATAATCGACTATTTAGAGAGAAATGCCTCAGAATATCCTGCAGAAGTGAGTCTGGTGGAACTGAATCCGGCAATGGAAGAGACCAGGCGCGTCACCTGGCGCGAGTTCGACCTGATGGAACCAAACCGCGCGAAGGCGTTCAGACGGGAGATCACCTGGAGTGTGTTTGATGAAAAGGCAAACCGTTTCGCGAATTTCCTTATAGACAGAGGGATCAAAAAGGGTGATAAGGTGGCGATACTCATGATGAACTGCCTTGAGTGGCTTCCAATATATTTTGGTATTTTAAAGACAGGTGCTTTGGCTGTGCCATTAAATTTTCGTTATGCTTCGGAGGAAATCGAGTATTGCGTGAAACTCTCGGACACAGATATATTGCTTTTCGGGCCTGAGTTTATCGGTCGCGTGGAGGAGATAGCGGACAGGATATCAAAGAACAGACTTCTCATATATGTGGGGGAGGACACTGCCCCGGCCTTCGCCGAGGACTATATGAGCCAGGTGTCGAACTACTCCAGCAAAAAGCCGGATATCCCCATAACGGATGACGATTACGCGGCAATTTATTTTTCTTCGGGAACTACCGGCTTTCCCAAGGCGATACTGCACAAGCACAGGAGTTTGATGCATTCGGCAAAGGTCGAGACCACGCATCATGGTCAGACTCATGATGATGTATTCCTTTGCATACCGCCCCTCTATCACACCGGGGCAAAGATGCACTGGTTCGGAAGCCTGTATTCAGGCAGCAGGGCAATACTCTTAAAGGGTACCAGGCCTGAGTATATCATAGACGCCGTATCGAACGAGGGCTGTACCATCGTGTGGCTCCTTGTGCCATGGGCTCAGGATATCCTCGAAAAGATAGAGTCCGGTGCGATAAAGCTCTCTGATTATAAGCTCTCACAGTGGAGACTGATGCATATCGGGGCACAGCCCGTGCCGCCTTCACTGATAAAGACTTGGCTGAAGTACTTCCCGGATCACAAGTATGACACTAACTACGGTCTGAGCGAGTCCATCGGACCCGGAGCAGTGCATCTTGGTGTGGAAAATATACACAAGGTCGGAGCCATAGGCGTTCCGGGCTACGGCTGGCAGTGCCGTATCTGCGACGAGAACGGTGTGGATGTAAAGCAGGGCGAAGTTGGCGAGCTGGCGCTGAAGGGCGATGGCGTGATGGAGTGCTATTACCATGACGCATCTGCGACGGCGGAGGTGCTGCGTGACGGCTGGCTCTTTACCGGAGATATGGCGATACAGGATGAGGATGGCTTCATCTATCTGGTGGACAGAAAGAAGGATGTCATCATATCCGGCGGAGAGAATCTGTATCCCGTTCAGATAGAGGATTTCATCAGGAATCACAGCGCGGTTCATGATGTGGCTGTAATCGGTTTGCCTGACAAGAGACTGGGAGAGATCGCGGCGGCCATAATTGAACTGAAGGATGGCACGAGCTGTACAGAGGATGATATCAACGAATTCTGTATGGAACTGCCCAGATATAAGAGACCGAAAAAGATAATATTTGCGGAAATCCCGAGAAATCCCACCGGAAAGATCGAGAAGCCGAAGCTGAGGGAGAAGTATGCCGGTGGAAGGCTTGTTGAGGCTGAGACAAAGGGCTGAGTGATAAATGGGTGCTATAAAGAGTAAGGATTTGAAGACGGCGGACAGGCTGGTCCACGGCATTTGCAATGACAAGGCCAGGCGTGAATATTATGACAGGGTCAGAGAACTATTGTTCAATGACATGATGACGCAGCCTATTTACTGTCGCGAGTCAAAAAAATCAAAGAAAATAATACCCCTCAATGACGATACGGTAAAAAAACTGTTCTTTGCCAGGGAACAGACCACAGAGTACCTGAAGGTGCTGTATCTGAGGAACGGTAAAAAGAATGTCAGGCTCTTTGAGCTGGCAAAACAGATGCTCGCCGGGGTTCTTTTCGCGGACGCGGAAAAGGAAGCCTACAAGACCGGTTTTACCGAAGAGAATATAGAAGCAGTGAGGGATTCGGTGAAGCGCTACGCAGAGGGAGCGCTGTCGGATGCGGTGTACATCTTTTCGCTGGATGAGAGGACTGCGCTGCACATCTTAGAGTCCAACCCTGTCTGCGGAAAGCTGGGGGCTGTTGCCGGCAGGGAGGCGGTATTAAAGGAGATACCTGAGGATATCACGACGCTGTTTCCTCTGGCGAGAGCATTAAGACGCCACTTTATACTGCATGTAGGTGACACAAACAGCGGCAAGACCTACGAGTCCATAGAAGAGCTGAAAAAAGCGGCTACAGGTGCTTATCTTGCCCCATTGAGACTTCTGGCCCTTGAGACACAGGACAGATTAAAGGTTTCCGGAGTGGCTTTTTCTGACGGGCGAGGAGGAGGATATAGTAGAAAATGCCACTCATATTTCCAGCACCGTGGAGATGCTGGACCTCACAAAGGAGTACGATCTGGTGGTCATTGACGAGGCACAGATGATAGCCGATGAGGACAGGGGATATGCCTGGACAAAGGCAATCCTCGGCGTGGTATGCAGACGAGTGCACATCTGCATGTCCGAGAATGCCAGGGGCATCGTTGAAAAATTGATAAAATCCTGCGGAGACACCTTTGAGGTGGTGAAGCATGTGAGAAATACACCTCTCATCTTTGAGAATGAGGACTTTGAATTCCCGGGGGATATCAGGCCTCACGACGCCTTGATTGTTTTTTCCAGAAAGGATGTGCTCTCAGTCGCGGCTGATCTGGCGGAGATGAACATCTCAGCCTCCGTCGTATACGGAGCGCTGCCCTATTCTGTCAGGAGAAACGAGGTGGAACGCTTTATGCGGGGTGAGACAAAGGTGGTTGTCGCAACGGACGCCATCGGAATGGGAATGAACCTTCCCGTAGAGAGGATAGTGTTCCTGGAATCAACCAAATACGACGGTAAACAGCGCAGGACACTGAAAGGACCAGAGATCAAGCAGATCGCGGGCCGCGCAGGAAGGCTTGGTATGTATGATGTGGGTTATGTGAACGCCCTTGATGAAAAGGAGACTCTCCAGAGCCTCTTTTACGAGGAGTACGAGCCCATCGAAAAAGCCAGGGTACAGATGCCCGAAAAGCTTCTCACACTGGATATGAAGTTGACGGATATAATCATGAACTGGATGAGGGTTGCGGACGAGCAGCTCTACGAGAAGTCTGATTCGGAGCTTATCTTGAAAAAATGCAGATATATGGAGCAGGAGCTGGGTGGACTTACGAAGGAAGAAATGTGGCGCTTCGCTCTGGTGCCATATGACGAGAAGAATGAAACTCTCGAATTTATATGGAAAAAACTGGTGAGAAGATATCTGGACGAGGTGGATATCGAGGTGGAGCTGGAGTACGATCTCTCCGATATAGAAGAACTTTCCTATCTCGAGCAGGACTACAAGATACTGGATCTCTATTACGCCTTTGCCAGAACCATCGGCTACAATAAGGACGATTTCAGAAAACGCATTTTTGACCGCAAGGAGATGATAGCCACGGATATCATGAAGGCGCTGCTGGATGCGGGCGGACAGAAGAGAGTCTGCAAGAAGTGCGGCAGGCCCCTCGTCTGGAACAGCCGCTACGGTATATGTGACAGCTGTCATAAATATGAAATGGTCGCTTACAAAAAGAAAAAGAATTTTATCCCCGGGTCAAAAAATGAGCAGCAGGGAAAAAAGAATAAAAAGCACGGCGGAAAAAAGAGGTACTATCATTGAGTGAAAAGTTGATAACCTTTGTGGTTCCAAGTTATAATTCCGAAGCTTACCTGAATATCTGCGTGGATTCCCTGATAAAGGGCGGAGATGATGTGGAGATACTGATAGTTAATGACGGCTCCACCGACGGGACAAAGGAGATTGGCGAGGACTACGAGAAGCGGTATCCTGGCATGATCCGTCTCCTCAACCAGGAGAACGGAGGACACGGAGAGGGCATAAACCACGGCTTAAAAGAGGCAAAGGGCATATATTTCAAGGTGGTTGATTCCGACGACTGGGTCGATGAGACCGCACTAAAGACTATCATAGCTGCCTTAAAAAAATGGAAGGCACAGAAAAAGCTGCCGGATATGATGGTGGCAAATTATGTATATGAGAACAGGGAAAAGGATATACAGAGAGTTATCCGTTTCGGCAGCATTTTTCCCGAGGGACGGGTCGTGGGGTGGAATGACACCTCCCGTTTTCATCTCTGGCAGAATCTGACCCTGCATTCCTGTATGTTCAGGACGAGTATCATCAGAAAGAGCGGGGTAGTCCTTCCGAAGCATGTTTTTTACGAGGATAATTTTTTCGTGTTTGTGCCCATGGCGTATGTCAACAGACTGGCGTATCTGAATGTGGACTTTTACAGATACCTGATAGGCAGAGACGGTCAGTCCGTGGCAAATGAGGCCTTAAAAAAGCACTGCATGGATCAGGTGACGATCTCAAAGCTGGTATTTGCTACCTGGGCGTCATACTCGCCAAGGATCAGAAACAAAAGGAAAAAAGCTTGCCTTTATCATCACCTGAAGCTGATGATGTGCCTTGCAAGCATCTTCCCCAGATTAAACGACGATGAGGAGCATGACATTGCGGTTCAAAAGATGTGGCGCTTTGCCTCAAGAGTAGGTATGCTTTCTGCCTTGCGTGTACGGTTCTTTAGTTATGTTTTCTTCCTGAACATCCCGGGAAAGGCAGGCAGGCGCATATCGGCATTTATCTACAGGCTGAGTAATATAGCGGTACCATTTAATTAAACATGAGCGGAATAAAAAAACTAATCAATTTTATAAAAGAAAATAAATACACATGGGTGTTATCTTATCTGATATTATATCTTGTCATATTTTTTGTGCTGGACAAGACTCTGACTGCGAAATATATACTCTATACGCCAATTGATGACATGATACCCTTTATCAGTATATTCTTTGTACCCTATATGTTGTGGTTTCCGATGCTCATCCTTCTTTTGCTTGAATTTATGCTGAAGGATAAGCAGGATTTTATGAATTACTGGTTTATGATGTTTACCGGCATGAACATCTGCTTCATTATATACATTATCTGGCCCAACGGATTGAACCTCAGGGTGGATGTACCGGATTCCGATCTGCCCGGACAGCTGATGAAGATGATCTGGAGCCTGGATCCGCCGGTAAATGTTTGTCCGTCTCTGCATGTAACATCATCTGTCACAGCTATGATATCTGTCTGTACGGCAGACCACCTGAGAGGTAAGAAGGGTTTTAAGATCGGAGTATGTGCCTTTTTTATAATAGTGATAATTTCGACTGTATTCCTGAAGCAGCACTCGGTTCTCGATCTGGTTGCGGGAGGGGCAGTATCGCTTTTTATGGAAATTATATGCTTCTTCACACCCTGGAAGAAACTTTTTGCCGGACCCTTAAGAAAATTCGTGGAGTGACCGATATATAAAACGTAAGCTGTAACTGAAATCCTATCGCCGCAGGCGATTTCGCATGGATTTTTGTTCGTATCCGTGAAGGTACTGAACAGATACAATTATTGCAGGTTTACAAAGCAGCATGGAGGCACATCAATTTCATTTCTAAGGAGGGAAAAATTATGGCAGTTTCAGGAGTAGGGATCTCCACACAGACAAATGCTTATGTGGAGAGTGGTTACGCAAAAAAGGATGCGGCGGCAAAGGATACCGGGGTAAAAAAAGAGGAGAAGGATGCCGGCGCAGTATATGAGAAAAGCAAGGATGACAGTGGGACCGCAAAGGCGACCTACGGCAAGAATGCCGTGGACAAAAGCGCCATTGCGGAAAAATTGAAGGCTGATTCGGATGCGAGGATATCGCAGCTGGAGGGCATCGTCAGAAAGATGATGAGCTCTCAGGGAAATGCCCTGGCAAAGGCTGACGATATGTGGAAATTCCTCGCTGATGGGAATTTTACCGTAGACTCTGCCACCAGGGAGCAGGCGCAGAAGGATATCGCGGAGGACGGATACTGGGGAGCCGAGCAGACATCGGACCGTATTCTGGATTTTGCGAAGAGCCTGGCAGGAGATAACCCCGAGAAGGCTGAGGAGTTCCTGAATGCTTTTAAGAAGGGCTACGAGGAAGCTACAAAGGCGTGGGGCAAAGATCTGCCGGAGCTCTCAAAAAGCACCTATGACCTGGTGGAGAAGAAATTTGAAAAGTGGAAGAATGGTGAAGAATAATACATGGGCTTTAAACGGCGTTATGTGAGGTGGGACAGGTTGGACAATACCGCCCACCTCTTCCCTGTGATAGCCGGGGAGTCAATGACAAATACATACAGGCTCTCGACTGTTTTGGAGAGTGAGGTGGACGGGGCGCTGCTGCAGCAGGCTCTGGATATGAACAGACCCGTACTTGTCAACTGTCATATAGGCATGGACGTGAATGTTCTCCCTATGGTGCCGGCAGGTGCATCTATCACACACCCCATACTGGAGATCAGCAAATAGCTGCACGCTGCCAAATCAGCCGGACATCACACCTTATCCAGCAGGTGATAATATGATAATAATGTCAGTGGATCTGGGGCCTTCCCGGACACGGATAGCCGTAT
>CALFUE010000119.1 GCA_937916345.1 uncultured bacterium | reverse complement strand
ATAGTAGTATTTACGTTACTTGATACACATACTACGTGTGTTTTCTGAATTTATCTGTCGTTGATATATTGCTTAACTTAATTTTCATAACTTTGCACGTAAATAATGAATATGAAGATACAAATCGTAAATAAATCAAAACATGACTTGCCTCGACCTGATGGATGTCAGAGTAGCAGACGGTGAATCCTACAAGCTCCAGTGGTACCATAATCCTTATCTCCAGCATCAGGGCGCTGCGAAGTATTATCCGTCTTCCACCAGCAAACCGGATATAACCGATCTGACCAATGAGGCAAACGGCTGGAACAATACCGACGGCGACAACAATTCCCGTTCGTGGAACTGCGGCGCGGAGGGCGAGACGGATAATCCCGGGATAAATGAACTGAGAAGAAAGCTCTGTAAGAATGCCTTCGCAGTGTTGATGTGCTCGAGGGGACCTGCGATGTTTTACGCCGGAGACGAATTCTGCAACACGCAGTTCGGCAACAATAACGCTTACTGTCAGGACAACGAGATCTCATGGCTGGACTGGGACAGAAAGGACAGGTTCAAGGATGTCTACAACTTCGCCAGGTTTATGATCAATTTCAGGCGCTGGCATCCGGTGCTTCGCCACAGGACAAAGCCGGCTCTCTGCGGATATCCGGACATCTCGATGCACAATGGATCACCGTGGAATGCGGGATACGGCCGGGATACCAGACAGATCGGCATCATGTACGCCGGACGAAATGAGAATGACACGGCGGACGATATCATATACATTGGCATAAATACCTATTGGGAACCGCGTACTGTCCAGATACCGCCGGCGCCGGAGGGCTTTGTATGGCAGGGTCTGGCTGCCACGAGCCAGAAGCAGGCGCCCCTTTTTGGGCAGCTGCTCCCGGAGCGCAATAACAGCCTGACCATGGGAGCGAGGAGCGTGATCATTGCCATAATCGAAAAAAAGAAAACACAGGAATCTCTTCGTCAAAATGACGAAAGAACCGTCTCATCTTTATAAAATATACAATTTGAAATATCCGCGGTGTTTTGTTATGATTCTAAACAGGTCAGACAAAGACCACGGATATTTCAGTTTCTACAGACAGTTTCAGAAAATAAGTTTAGGAGGTTTACACAGATGTCAAGTTTATCACTGAAGCACATTTACAAGATCTACCCCAACGGCTTCGAGGCCGTTAAGGATTTCAACCTTGAGGTTGAAGACAAAGAGTTCATCATCTTCGTAGGACCTTCCGGGTGCGGTAAGTCTACGACACTCCGTATGGTAGCCGGACTTGAGGAGATATCAAAGGGTGAGCTCTACATCGACAACAAGCTTGAGAACGACGTAGAGCCCAAGGATCGTGATATCGCCATGGTATTCCAGAACTACGCTCTGTACCCCCATATGACAGTTTACCAGAACATGGCATTCGGTCTGAAGATGAGAAAAGTACCAAAGGATGTTATTGACCAGAAGGTTCATGAGGCAGCAAGGATCCTCGATCTGGAGAAGCTTCTCGACAGAAAGCCGAAGGCTCTTTCCGGTGGTCAGAGACAGCGTGTTGCCATGGGACGTGCTATCGTGCGTAACCCCAAGGTGTTCCTCATGGACGAGCCTCTTTCAAATCTGGATGCAAAGCTCCGTGTACAGATGCGTGCCGAGATCGCAGCTCTTCACCAGAAGCTCGGCGCTACAATCATCTACGTAACACATGACCAGACAGAGGCTATGACACTGGGAACCAGGATTGTTGTTCTGAAGGACGGTGTCATCCAGCAGGTAGATTCACCGAAGAAGCTCTATCAGGAGCCAGGGAATCTGTTCGTTGCAGGATTCATCGGCTCACCCCAGATGAACTTCATCAACGCAGAGTGCAAGATCTCAGGATCAGATGTGACTCTGTCATTCGGCGACACTTCAGTAAAGCTTCCCCAGGCAAAGGCACAGAAGCTTATTGAGGGCAAGTACGACGGCAAGACAGTCGTTATGGGAATCAGACCCGAGCATATTTCAGATGAGGCAGCTGACCTGGCAAATTCAGACGCAAAGATCTCTGTGGAGGTTACAGGATACGAGCTTCTGGGTGCTGAGTCAATGATCTATTTCTCTTATGCAGGAAACGATATGTCTGCAAAGGTAAGCCCGAACTCAACAGCCAGATATGGCGACAAGATCGAGGTTGCTCTGGATATGAATATGGTTCATGTATTCGACAAGGAGTCAGAGCTCACAATCACAAACTAATTTTCTGAAACAGACACATTTTTAAGGAAGGGGCAGGTTATCCTGCCCCTTTTTCATTAAACAACGGTTACTACTCACGGCCACAATCTAAAAACGTGAGTGCGAGTGGACGGTCGGGGAAGCTTAAAAAGGGGGGACCCGCGTAAGAAGAATGAATTGGAGGTATATGATATGTCGATAAAATTCGATGAAAAGAATAAAGTGTTCTTTCTGAATACTAAAAATACCGAATATCAGATAAAGATAAATGAATACGGAATGCTCATCCATTCCTATTACGGGGGTTCTGTAGGATATACAGACATGAGCTTCCTGATCAAATATCTGGACAGAGGCTTCTCATCAAATCCTTTTGAATCAAGGGGAAACCGCGGGCTCTCTGCAGACACTCTTCCAAGTGAATATTCCACCTACGGGGCGGCGGATTTCAGGGTGAGTGCTCTGATGACCGTGGCGGAAAACGGCAGCAGGACCTGCGATCTGAGATATATCGGCCATGAGATCACAAATGAAAAATACAAAATAGAGGGACTCCCCTATGTGAGAGGGGAAAAGGACAAGGTCGATACACTGCGTATCGATCTCCTGGATGATCATATCGGTATCAGGGTATCTCTCTATTACGGAGTGTTTGAGGAAAAGGATATCATTACCAGACATACCGCCATAACTAATGTATCGGATGCGGACATATATATCACAAAGGCGGCTTCCATGTGTATGGACATACCTTACGGTGACTGTGATATGATCCATTTCCACGGCAGACACGCAATGGAGAGACTGACGGAGAGGACGGCACTCACCCACGACATCCATGTGGTGGGCTCGAGACGCGGCATGAGCAGTCATCACAACAATCCCTTTGTGATAATCTGCGACAGGGATGCCACGGAAATATCCGGAAACTGCTACGGCGTCATGCTTATGTATTCCGGAAATCACAAGGAAGAGATTGAGGTGGATCAGGCGAACAGCATCCGTGTAGTGAGCGGGATAGGTGATGATGACTTCAACTGGAAGCTTGCGGGCGGCGGGAGTTTCGATACGCCCGAGGCGATCCTCGCTTTCAGCGCAGAAGGCTTAAATACCTTAAGCTTCTTGTATCACAGGATAATACGGGAAAATGTCTGCCCCGCGGCTTTTCGCGATGTGAAGAGACCGGTGCTTCTGAACAACTGGGAGGGAACTTACTTTGATTTTGACGAGAAAAAGATAATGGAGATAGAAGATGGCGCGGCGCAGATAGGCTGCGAGATGCTGGTTCTGGACGATGGCTGGTTTGGAGTGAGAAACAGCGATAACGCAGGACTCGGCGACTGGAAGGTAAACCTTAAAAAGCTTCCCGGCGGGTTAAAGGCGGTGGCTGACCACGCAAATTCCCTCGGTATGAAGTTTGGGCTCTGGTTTGAGCCTGAGATGGTGAATGAGGATTCTGACCTCTATCGCTCTCACCCCGACTGGGTTTTGATGGATCCCGGCAGAAAGCCTGTGATGGGGAGAAACCAGATGGTTCTCGACATGTCAAATAAAGAGGTGGTGGACTATCTCTTTGAAAGCATTAAGAGCGTGCTTACCGGCGCCAATATCGAGTATGTAAAGTGGGATTTCAACAGATCCATGTCAAATGTTTATTCAAAGGCGCATTCCGCCGCGGAGCAGCAGGAGATCACCCACAGGTTTATACTTGGAACGTACGATCTGCTGACAAGGCTTACGACGGCTTTCCCGAATGTCATGTTTGAGGGCTGTGCCGGAGGCGGAGGCAGATTTGACGCCGGTATGATGTTCTTTTCTCCCCAGATATGGTGCTCTGACAACACCGACGCCATCAACAGATTAAAGATACAAAAGGGGACTTCCTACGGATATCCCGTCAGCACCGTGGGCTCTCATATTTCCGCTTCTCCGAATCATCAGAACGGGCGTGAGGTGCCCATAGCGACCAGGGCTATCGTCGCTATGTCAGGAACCTTCGGATACGAGCTTGATCCTGCAAAGCTTACCGACGGGGAAAAGGAGAGTATCCGCTCCCAGATAAAAGCCTACAACAGGTTTTATGAGCTCATCGGGAAGGGTAGGTATTTCAGGCTTTCTTCGGAGAGGGATGAGGCGTATTTCTCGTCATGGGAGTTCGCGTCTGAGGATGGAAAAGAGGCGCTGGTCAATATCGTGGTCACTGATGTGAGGGCAAATGCGGAGGTTTTGTTTGTAAAATTACACGGGCTTCGCCCTGAGGCTGAGTACACAGCGGATTATGTATATTCTTCTGTTGAGGAGCTGAATAATAAAACCCCCGACCTGGTCTGCACAGGAGCCTCCCTCATGAACGGCGGACTCTCTATCGGACCGCTCTATGGAGTCTACCCCTCCATTCAGCTTCATCTTAATGAAAAACGATAAATAAAGTATTGACAACCAGACGAGCACATGCTATTATCTTTTATGTAATTTAATTGCGCACAATTGAACGCGCGGGATAAATGATGAGTCAGATAATAAACTGACGCTATTAGAGGAGGGTAATAACATGGGATTCTACGATTTCACTGCTACAAAGATGAACGGACAGGATGTCAGCATGCGTGAATATGAAGGCAAAGTTGTGATGGTTGTCAACACCGCTTCAAAGTGCGGTCTCACACCTCAGCTCGAGGGTCTCGAAAAGCTCTACGAGGAATACAAGGATCAGGGTTTCGTCATCCTCGGATTCCCCTGCAATCAGTTCGCTGAGCAGGACGCCGATGATCAGGTCAGGGAAGCCTGCCTCCTGAATTACGGAGTCAAATTTGATATGTTTAAGCAGATCAAGGTAAATGGTGACGAAGCACACCCGCTCTATAAGTTCCTGAAGGAGGAAGTTCCCGCAAAGTTCAACCTGATGAAGCTCATCCCGAAGAAGGAAGGCGGTGACAAGAACGATATCTCATGGAACTTTGAGAAATTTATCATAGACAGAGAGGGCAATGTGGTAAAGCGCATCGCTCCCACCACCACTCCCGACAAGATCGAGTCGGATATAAAGTCACTTTTATAAGAAGATGAGGTAAAGGATATGGCCGGATATGATGCTATAGTTTTGGGAACAGGACCTGCCGGAGCATCGGCTGCAATTACGCTGAAGGTCAGAAATAAAAACGTGCTGGTCATTGGCCAGAGAAAAGTCAGCTCAAAGGTTGAAAAAGCAAGCGAGATACAAAACTATCCCGGGCTTTTTGCGGTAAGTGGCAAGGAGCTCTCCGGGAGACTGCGAAACCACATGGAATCCATGGATATCCCCGTGATAGAGGACAAGGTCACGGCGGTCTATGCCATGGGTAAATACTACACCGTCCAGGGCATAAACGAGATGTACGAGAGTACTGCGGTGATACTTGCCACGGGAGTCACAGCAGGAAAGGCATTCCCCGGAGAAGAGGAACATCTCGGCCACGGAGTCAGTTACTGCGCTACGTGTGATGCATTTGCCTACAAGGGGAAAAGCGCGGTGGTCATCGGCTACTCGAAAAGAGAAGAGGCCGAGGCAAATTTTCTTGCGGAAACAGCTGACAAAGTGTATTATATACCGATGTACGCGGACGAGGTGACGGATTGCACCCGTGATAACGTGGAGGTGCGCCGTGAGAAGCCATCATACATTGGAGAGGAAGGCGGCAAGGTCACAGGTCTTGTGACGGATCAGGGACTGATAGCTGCAAACGGTGTGTTCATACTCAGGGAGAGCATCCCCGCGGGGCAGCTGGTCAGCGGTCTTGCCATGGACGGCAATCATGTAAAGGTTGACCGTGATATGGTGACGAGCCTCCCGGGCTGCTTTGCCTGCGGTGATATCACAGGCACGCCCTATCAATACATCAAGGCAGCCGGAGAAGGAAATGTAGCAGCCCTCTCCGCAGCTAAATACATAGATAGTTTGAAGTGAGTTGTTGACAGTACTGGCATCAGACAAAAGTAAGTCAGATAAAAACTTATGTTATTAGAGGAGGATAGAGATATGGTTAAGGAGATCACAGCGGCAGAATTTAATGAGGTTGAGAACGCCCAGACAGCGGTAGTTGATTTTTTTGCAACATGGTGCGGTCCCTGCAAGATGCTAGGTCCCGTACTTGAGGAGATCTCAAATGAGATGGGCGATGTAGAATTCTTTAAGCTGGACGTGGACAGCGCTTCGGATCTGGCTGCAAAGTATGAGATATCCAGCATACCTGCGGTAGGACTCTTCAAAAAAGGCGAGCTCAAACAGATGAACGTCGGATTTGTTCCGAAGGATGCAATGGTGGAGTTCATAAACGGTAATAAATGATGTCAGACAAATATGACTCGTTAAAATTAAATAATCAGCTGTGCTTCCCGATATACGCGGTGGCGAAGGAGATAATCAGGCACTACACGAAGCCTCTGGGCGAAATTGACCTGACCTATACTCAATACATCACCATGATGGTACTCTGGGAGCGCGGAAAAGTCAGCGTCAGGGAGCTTGGCGAGGCACTGTATCTCGATTCGGGCACCCTGACGCCCCTTTTAAAGAAGCTTGAGGCTAAGGGTCTGGTCACACGGCGCCGCAGCAGGGACGATGAGAGGATGATAGAAGTCACGCTTACGACTGAGGGCGATGAGCTGCGTGATAAAGCCTTGGATGTGCCAAAATATATGACCTGCCAGGTGGCGCTGTCCCCTGAGGAGGCAAAGACTCTTTACGATATATTGTACAAATTACTCGGAGAATTGACATTCAGCAAAAGTTCAGGAGGGGGAAATGATAACATTTGATGAGAAGAACAGAATGTTTAAGCTTGACACCAAAAACACGACCTACAGCATTGCGGTGGTAGATGAAGAAGGCTTCGCAGGACATGTGTATTATGGCAGGAGGATCTCCGACGGCGCGCTCCATACCTTACGGATTAACGAAAATCCCTTCGTGCCAAGCGTGAACAACCGCGACAGGAGTTCATTCCTGGACAGCTTTCCCACGGAATTCGCGGGAAACAATGTGGGAGATTACAGAGAGGGTGCTATCGCCATAAAGGATGTAAATGGCGGTGAGGCAGTCTCATTTTTTTATGAGGGTTACGAGATAACCGATAAGAAGCCAATCCTACCCGGCCTTCCCTCATCCTTCGCCGGAAAAGGAAGGACCGAAACGCTCATATTGAGGTTGAAGGACGATGCCGCGGGTCTCAAGGCAGAGCTCTATTACACACTGTTTGCCGATATAGATATCATTACCAGGAGTGTCAGTATCATAAATTGCGGGGATGCCCCGGTAAAGCTTACCCGTATAATGAGCCTGTGCCTCGATATGGAGGCAGAGGATTACGAGCTTATGACACTGCACGGTTCCTGGGCCAGAGAACGGGCGATAGATGTGCGTCCCATCGGCTACGGCCGGACCAATGTGGGATCGGCAAGGGGTGAGACAAGTCATCAGGAGCACCCGTTTTTGGGACTCGTCAGTCCCCGATGTGCTCAGGATAACGGCGAAGTCTATGGCTTCAATTTCATATATTCCGGAAATTTCCTCGCCCAGGTGGAAAAGAATCAGTTCGATTCCCTGCGGGTAACCATGGGCATAAACCCGGAGTACTTTGAGTTTGAGATAAAACCCGGAGAGAATTTCTATGCGCCCGAGGCGGTGATGACATACTCTGACAGAGGACTGTCCGCTATGACGCAGAACTTTCACGATTTCTTCCGGGAGCACATCATCAGAAGCCCCTACAAGGACAAGCCGAGACCTGTACTCATAAACAACTGGGAGGCTACCTATTTTGATTTTAATACGGATAAACTCCTCGATATAGCCAGAGAGGCGGCAAAGAGCGGTATTGAGATGCTGGTCATGGACGACGGCTGGTTCGGACACAGAAATGATGATAACACCAGCCTCGGCGACTGGTTTGTAAATGAGAGTAAGATCAACGGTGGATTAAGGCATCTGGTGGACGAGGTAAACGCTCTGGGGCTGAAATTCGGTATATGGCTTGAGCCCGAGATGATATCGAAGGATTCGGAAGCTTATAAGGCGCATCCCGACTACTGCATCAAGGTGAAGGGGCGTACCCCTGCGCCATCCAGAAATCAGTATGTGATGGATCTCTCCAGACCTGAGGTGGTGGATTTTGTCTATGACCAGGTAAAAAAGGTATTATCTTCGGCAAATATCGAATATGTCAAGTGGGATATGAACCGCCAGCTCTGCGATCTGGGCAGCATATACCTGGACAGTGATCATCAGGGAGAACTCTCCCACAGGTATGTGCTGGCTGTCTATGAGATGCAGGAGAGGCTGCTCTCTGATTTCCCGAACCTCCTCCTGGAGAATTGCTCCGGCGGCGGAGCCAGATTCGACGGTGGCATGCTCTATTACAGCCCGCAGATCTGGTGCTCTGATGATACGGACGCAGTGGAGAGGCTGATGATACAGGAGGGAACAGCTCTTGTATATCCTGTTTCCGCCATGGGAGCCCATGTCTCTGACTGCCCGAATCACACGGTAGGCAGAGTGACACCCTTTGAGACCAGGGGCAGAGTGGCGCTCTGCGGAACCTTTGGTTATGAGCTTGATATCACAAAAATATCTGAGGAGGACAGAGCTGCCATTCCCGGACAGATCGAGAAGTATCACAAATACAATTCACTGATTAGCACCGGCGATTACTATCGCCTCGCTTCCTACAGCAAAAACAGGTTCTACGACGCCTATATGATCGTGTCAAAGGATAAAAATGAGGCAATCATGACCTTTGTACAGGTATTGGGGCGTCCCAATCACCACAGCAGACTGCTGAAGCTCTCGGGGCTGGATCCTGAAAAGGAGTATATGGTGGAATTTGAAAATGATGAGAAGAGCAATGTGCGAGCCCACGGAGATACCCTGATGAATGCCGGGCTCCTGGTCCGGAATATGTGGGGTGATTTTGCAAGCACCCTCGTCTATATTCACTCAGTGTAATACATGGTAACCACGATGCTTTGGTCGTAGTCGCCGAAATTAGTTCCGAACAGTGTGAGGCCGCCGCAGTTGGTGGCCTCTTTTGGTACACAGAGGGTAAAGCTCAGGGTGGAATTGTAGTCTATGGCCAGATCGTCTATGGTAGTAAGGCCGATAGAGTGGTCGCCGTCTATAAAGGTGCCGTTCTGATTTATGATCAGGGTCTTTAAAAGACCGTACTGATTCAGTGCCCCCGGCCACCAGAAGGGAGACATAAGACCCTTTCTGTTGCCGTAGTCGCCGGGGCTGATCCACTTGCCCAGTGATACATCGTTTATGCTGAAATAAATATCGCTGGGAAAATCCTCGTTTGTCTTTGGGCATTCGGAGGAGATCTCGAAGGAGATCTGCATCTCCGTCAGCTTTTGTCCTGCACTCAGCCTGTTGGGCAGGGCGTAGGTGACAGAGCCGTAGCCTATCCATAGTACACCTGCATTAAAGCGCTCCGGAAAATAAAAGGTTCTGGGGTCGTCCAGCTCTCCGATGATATTGGCAGGTGTGGCGAGGCCGCAGGTCGGGTGCGGATCTATGCTTGAAAAATGTCCCACTGAGATCTCGTCCTGGTATGAGCGCCGTGCGATCTCCTCCGGATGCGGCACCATATCGATGAAGAGTCTGTGATGCTTAGGGCGAACAATCTTCATTGCGCCGTGGCGTCCTGAGGTGACTTCGGTATAGACCAGACCTGCTTCCTCCAGCTTTGCCACATGCAGCGATATGGCGCTGTTTGTCAGTGACAGTGCCACAGCCAGATCGTTCATGCTCATGTCTTTCTCACAGATCAGTTCCATGATTCGTATGCGCATGGGAGCGCTCAGGGCTTTGAATACATTTTCGGCTTCGGAAAGGGATGTCAGGTGTAGCATATTGTTTTCTCTTTTCGCATTCTCGTGTGGCTTCGCCCCACTTCATGCTCATATCGGGGCGCCCAATAAATCCATTCCCCCACTTACGTGCAAGCACGACGTGTGGGATGGCTTTTTGCACTGGAATCATACATTATAAAAACTAAATAGTCAAGAGTCAGGGTGAATACGCTTGATTTATTATGTCAATGTTGATATACTTGTAAACGCGAGGTTAAGGGGGAACAAAGCTTAATCATAGTACTACGCCAATAAGGATAAGAGGAGGTTTACATGGACAAATTTGTAGTCAACATCATTCACCGTCCCGAGATGGTGCCGGAGTATTCGGCTACTGTTACGGGGCAGGGCAAGGAGGAGGATATCGGAGACAAGGCTCTGATAACCGAGTCCCTTGACATCTTCAAGACACAGCAGCGTCTGGCTCATGAGAATGGTCTGAAGTGCACGATACAGATGACCTACGCTGCGCTTTTCAATGACGAGGCTGTGGAGCTGGCAAAGCATGATCATGACGAGTTCGGCGACGAGATTGCTCTTTCTCTCTTGGGACTTCCCTGCGAGGAGTTTCGTGAGAAGTACAAGACAAAGGACTTCTGTATCTGGATGTTCTCCATGGAGGACAAGAAGCGCATCGTAAATGATGTCTTCGAGAAATTTCATGACTGTTTCGGTTTCTATCCGGAGTCCACCGGATCCTATTATATGGACGCCGAGCTCACCAACTACATAAAAGAAAAATACCCGTCGGTAAAATGCGCGGTCGCAACCTGCTGGGAGGAGGGTCCGAAAGCTTACCACACCTGCAACAATTCATGGTATACGCTCTTTGATGGCGGTCCGTGGGCGCCATGGATTCCCTCAAAGCAGAATACACACGCCCCTGCGGCTAACGCGGGGGAGGACAGCGGTATCGTGGCTATTCCCCATCTCTCCAGAGACCTGATAGCCTGCTACGACGGCAACGGATCAAACTTCGGCACACATCCGCAGAATGTGCTCCGTGGCATGATCTACGACACAAAGACCTGGGAGTACCCTTATCTCTACAATCTCATTGACCAGTACAGGGATCTGGAGAAATATAATGACGGTTACTCCTACAATATGATGTTTGTCGGTCCCGGCTGGATGAACAAGATGGGTCGTTGGGAGCAGCCTTATGAGCTTCTGCTCAAGTCTTACACTGACGGCTGCAAATACTACGGCGAGCTGAAGAAGCAGGGCAAGCTCGTCGATATGACTATGTCCGAATTTGCTGATTATTACCGCGAAAAAAAGAAGGTAAATGAGGGCAATTACAATGTACCCGAGTGCGCACCCTGGAGAGACATACTCTACGGCTCTGACAAGCAGCTGTTCTGGTACTGCGATCCTTATATGAGAGCCTGCGTCAATATGGACCAGGGCGGCGCCATAGTTGACCTGCGCCCGTATGTGGCAAAACTTAACTGGCCCGTAGGTATAGGAACGCCACATGTTCAGGATGCGTCATACCCCTTCCTGATACAGGAAAAGTACAGAGCAGGATATTTTACCCACTATGCCGGAGCGGGAACTGTCCGTTCCGCAAAACTCTCCACAGGGGGAGAGGAGGTGGATCTGTGCCTCTGCCCGACGCACATGCACTTCTCGGAGGAAGTGATAGATGGCGTAAAGAACCGCATCATCACCCTTGATCCGATTGAAATTGAGTTCGCGAAGACCACCGTAAAGCTTCAGACAAAGGAATATTTCGCCGAGGGAGCCTCAAATATCAGAATAGAGAGAAATATCCTCGATATCACCGGCGAGCCCGCGGAAATCTATTTGGACGAATATATCACGGCGTGTTATGGAACCACCGAATATCCTGAGGATATGACAGGCATAACCCTTGCCGTCGAGGGAGCGGAAATGCAAAAGCTCTCTTATGAGTACAAGTGCAGGGATCTGAAGAGCGACGCGGCAGGAATGGTTTCAGCTACAGTGCCTCAGATCAACACAAAGGTTTCGCTGTCCGTAAAGGATCCTGTGCCCGGATATGTGGAGGAGGGCTACGCGTTCTCGCCCATGTTCAAGCTGGGATTCAAGAAAACAATTGAGAAGGGGGAGGTGTTTGGCACATGGCTCAACTTGGAAAAGGCAAATTAAATTACAGATGCCCGTCATGCTTTATGAGGGATCTGGATATAGATATGTTTCTTGACAAGAAAACCGGGATATACAGTTGTATCCGCTGTCAGTTCCGCGGTGACGAGAAAAAGATACTTGAATGGAATGAAAAAGTGAGGGAAAGATATGGTGACATGTACAAGAGATTTACAAAATTTGACTTTGACTGATTTTAACCCGGGTCATCTGGCTGACCCAGGTTTTTATCAGGAGAACAGATTGTCACCACACTCAGATCATGATATTTATCGCAGTTTCGAAGAGCTCTCCGCAGAGAGCTCTTCGTGTTGTTATAATCTGGACGGAGTGTGGAAGTTTTACTATTCAAAGAATTTCGACGGGTTAAGATCCGGCTTTGAGACTGCCGGTGAGGATTGTCACAATTGGGATGAGATCAGGGTTCCCGCCCATATACAGATGGAGGGTTATGATGCTCCCATGTATACAAACACGATCTATCCCTGGGATCCCTATGAGGATCTGATGCCGGGGGAGATCCCCACGAGGTTTAATCCCCTGGCCCACTATGTGAAATATTTCACATTGCCCGACGGCTTCGTAAAGGAAAAGACCATCATTTCTTTCAGGGGTGTGGAGAGTGGATTCGCCATCTGGCTGAACGGAATTTACATCGGTTATTCCGAGGATTCCTTCGATACTGCTGAATTTGATATCACGGACGCCCTTCAAAGAGGAGAGAACAAGCTGGCGGTTTTGGTTGTAAAGCACACCTCCGGAAGCTGGTGCGAGGATCAGGATTTCTTTAGGTTCAGCGGTATATACAGGAGCGTGAATATCTATTCCTTTGCAAAGGATCATATAGAAGATATCGCCGTTACGGAAGAATTTGACCCGGATATGAAAAATGCGGTCCTAAATGTCAGTGTCAAAAGATCCGGAAGCGGCATCTTAAAGGTGGAGCTCTTTGAGAACGGCCTCCTGGAGTACGGCTTCGACCGTGATTATCTCTTCGAGAACAGCTTATCTGAGGAGAATGAAGAGAACGGGAGTGTTTCTTTTAAGGTTTCGGATGTAAAGCTATGGAGCGCCGAGAAGCCCTATCTCTACTCGCTGCTTTTTACCCTTCGCGATGAGAAGGGTGAGATAGTCGAGGTCACACATGAGTATGTGGGCTTTAGAAAGTTCGAGATGAAGGACGGCCTGATGCTTATAAACGGAAGGCGCATCGTATTTAAGGGCGCAAACCGCCATGAGTTTTCCGGTATTCGCGGCAGAGTTCCGGACAGGAAGGAGCTGATACAGGATATTGTGACCATGAAGTCGAACAATATCAACGCGATACGTACCTGCCATTATCCGGACGATAAGGCTCTGTACCGTCTATGTGATATCTACGGAATGTATCTCATAGCCGAGAACAATATGGAGACCCACGGTACCATGGAGGCATTCGAGGGAAAGAGGCGTGACCGCGATTATCTGCTGCCGGATGACAAGACACAGTGGCAGGATATGCTGCTGACCCGTGTGGAGTCGATGTATCAGTTCCTTAAAAATCATCCCGCCATCATCATATGGTCCGTGGGAAATGAGTCCTGCGGCGGATCCGTGATATTCGAGATGAGTAAGCTGTTCAGGAAACATGATCCATCCAGACTGGTTCACTATGAGGGAGTGCTCCATGACAGGCGATTCAATGACACCAGCGATATGGAGTCGCAGATGTATCCCTCCGCAGCTTCCATAGAGCAGTTTCTGAAGGATAATCCGGACAAGCCATTTATCTGCTGTGAGTATACCCATGCCATGGGCAATTCCTGCGGCGGCATGCATAAATACACTGAGCTGAGCGACAGAAATCCCCGCTATCAGGGTGGATTTATATGGGATTACATCGACCAGTCCATCTATAAAAAGGATCGCTACGGAAAGGAATTTCTTGCCTATGGCGGAGATTTCGGTGAGGTGCCCTCCAGCGGGGACTTTTCCGGAAACGGCATCTGCTACGGCGGTGAGAGACTTCCCTCACCAAAGATGCAGGAGGTAAAATATCTCTACCAGAATATCGAGGTCAAATTCGGTGATGACGAATTCACGGTGATAAACAAGAATCTGTTCACCGACACGGAGGAGTTCGACGCATATTACAGTCTCTGTGCAGACGGCGTGGAGATAAAGCGTATCTATTCCTTCCTGGATGTGGAGCCCTTGAGTACAAAGACATTTCCATATCCCGACTGGGTCAAAAAATTCCAAAAGGACGCACCAAAGGAGTATGTTTTGACAGTGGGATTCCTGCTTCGGGAGGACAGACTCTGGGCGAAGGGCGGACATGAGGTTGCTTTCGGGCAAAAGGTATTAAACAAAAAACAGCGAGATTTGGCAGCTAAAGGCAGCCTCATCATAAACGATGCTGTCAGCTTCCTCGGTGTGAGAGGGGATGATTTCGAGCTCCTCTTTCCGAAGTACGATGTGGGCTTAAAGGCCTTCGATTTCGGCGGGAAAAGGATGTTTGACGCTGTGCCGAAGCTGAGCTTCTGGAGAGCACCGGTGTCAAATGATTACGGAGCCATGGCTCCGCACAGATATTCACAGTGGAAGATCGCGTCTCTCTATGCCACTAACAGGCGCAACGGACTGTTTGACCTGATGCCGCCTGTGGTTGAGAAAAAGGACGACAGCCTGAAGGTCACCTACAGCTATAATTTGTTTACCGAGCCCAGAGCTGAGACGGCGCTGACCTATGAGGTATTCCGGGGCGGGCTCGTAAAGGTGAGCCTGGATTACGATCCGGTTGAGGGGTTATGCGATATGCCTGAGTTCGGTGTGATGTTCTCCATGGATGCGGATTACGATCACGTGCAGTGGTACGGCCTTGGACCTGAGGAGACATATGAGGACAGAAAGTCTGGCGGAAAGCTTGGCTTCTACGAAAATCATGTGGCTGACAATATGGCGGCCTATCTCAATCCACAGGAGTGCGGGAACAAGTGCGGTGTCAGGTTCGCCAGAGTCATGGACAAAAAGGGCAGAGGCGTAGAGTTTTTCGGCGAAAGCTTCAATTTCTCCGCGCTGCCATATACTCCCCACGAGATGGAGCAGGCGACTCATGTCTACGAGCTGCCGCCGGTGCATCACACCATCGTCCGCGTCACAAAGCAACAGATGGGCATAGGAGGGGATGATTCCTGGGGCGCAAAGCCGCATCCTGAGTATCTTCTTGACGTGACCGGGCATATTCATTTCGAGTTTTATTTCAGAGGGATCTGACATTGAAAAGCTATATTCAAAGCCTGCGCGAGCATATAGGGCATGCCCCCGTACTGCAGTGCGCAGGCTCTGTCATAATTGAAAACGAAAAAGGACAGGTGCTCCTGGGGAAACGCACGGACAATCTCTGCTGGGGATATGCCGGGGGTTCCATCGAGCTGGGTGAGACCATAGAGGAGTGCGCCAGGAGGGAGCTGTTTGAGGAGACCGGACTGAACGCCGGAGAGCTCAGTTTTTTTATGGTCAATTCAGGCGAGAGGACTCACTATATATACCCAAACGGAGACGAGGTCTACAATGTGGAAATTATTTATATCTGCAGGGATTATACAGGGGAACTCAGCCCCGATTTGGATGAGATATCGGAACTGAAGTTTTTTGACATAGATTTTATCCCGTCGGAGATATCTCCGCCCATCACGCCTGTGATAGAAGCTTATATTGATTATCGGAAGAAAAGAACATGAGATATCAGGAAATATTTGACGAACTTTGTACCGTAAAGCTCAGCAGTGACGGACATGCAGTTGACATTCTCGATCAGACGCTGCTGCCCGGGGAGATAAAAAGAATACAATTAAGAACTCCGGGGGAAGTTTATGAGGCGATAAAAAAACTCCGCGTTCGCGGGGCGCCTGCCCTGGGGATATGCGGCGCCTATGCGCTGGCAGTTACGGCTTCTTTGATAGAGGCGGATAGCTTTGGTGACTTTTATTCAGGGCTGAAAAAGATCGCGGAATATATCGCTTCAAGCCGCCCTACGGCTGTCAACCTCGCATGGGCGCTGGAGCGAATTTTAAGAACCGCAGAAAAAAACAGGACAAGGGATATTCCCTCGATCATTGATACGATGTTTTCGGAAGCGGACAGGATCCGTGAGGAGGACATATCCATCAGCAGGCGGATCGGATCCTCCGGCGCAGAATTGATCAGAGAAGTTTCCGAAAAAAAAGGGGATGCCCCCGTCGGGATCCTGACACACTGCAATGCGGGAACACTTGCGACGGGCATGTACGGCACGGCTCTTGCCCCTGTCTATATGGCTCTGTCAGACGGGTTTTCCCGGGAGAGGATGCATGTATACTGCGACGAGACCAGACCATTGCTTCAGGGAGCGAGATTAACGGCCTTGGAGCTGTCAAAAGTCGGAGTCAGGACTACGCTTCAATGCGACAATATGGCAGCTTCACTTATGAAGAAGGGCTGCATCGATATGATATTTGTTGGGGCAGACCGCATCTCCGCAAACGGAGACACCGCAAACAAAATAGGGACTCTTGGACTCGCCGTCATGGCAAAGCATTTCGGGATCTCTTTTTTCGTTTGCGCCCCGGGCAGTACCGTTGACTTAAGTAAAATGGACGGAAATGGCATTCCCATAGAAGACAGAGAAGCGTCTGAGGTCACTTCAATGTGGTACGAAAA
Organism: uncultured bacterium; assembly: GCA_937916345.1. Classification (GTDB taxonomy): domain Bacteria; phylum Bacillota; class Clostridia; order Lachnospirales; family Lachnospiraceae; genus RGIG6904. The sequence goes on along the minus strand of CALFUE010000119.1, from coordinate 504 downwards.
ACCCATGGCGCCATCTGGTATAGAGGTGTATAATCCTGCCTTTGATGTAACGGATCACGAGCTTATCTCCGCCATCATAACCGAGAGGGGAATAATCCGTGAACCATTCACTGAGAATTTGAGAGTATGAAAAATAAAACGGACAAAAAAATTGAATTACTCTCTCCGGCGGGAGAACTCGCTACCCTGAAGGCAGCGGTTAATGCTGGGGCAGACGCTGTCTATTGCGCCGGCGCGATGTTCGGCGCGAGAGCCTACGCAAAAAATTTTACGGCGGAGGAGTTGGTAAGAGGTATAGAATACTGCCATCGACACGGCGCGAAACTTTATCTGACGGTAAACACGCTTCTGAAAAATCTTGAGCTGGAGGAATTGTGTGATTATATCGCCCCGTTTTATGAGGCCGGACTGGATGCCGTACTGGTGCAGGATATTGGAGTTTTTTCCGTGTTAAAGAAAAATTTTTCCCGGCTTGCTCTTCACGCCAGCACCCAGATGAGCATC